>DASXTZ010000385.1:0-4088 GCA_036505135.1 Ignavibacteria bacterium | reverse complement strand
AGAGGAAGGGTGCAGAACCAAAAATATTTTCGTTTATACCTATAAGCAAAATAATTAGTTATAAGAAGAATTCCAAAATGCATACTGGGATATGTGTTCCTTACAAACGAACCTTTCAAATATTCGGAAAGATTTTGGAGGTAAGTGTTTGTAAGAGGGGAGAGCCCAACAAGAGGAATACTATAATGTTCAGGGTAGGCAATATCAGGGCCGGTGGCAGGCAGCAAAACATAAAATATAAATGCCCCGTACCAGCCGATAACTATTGATAGAAGGTAATTTCTCGTTCTTATAAATGATTCGCTATTTTTTGAGAAGTATAATAAGATAAAAGTTAAAGTCGGCAGGACATAATAAGAAAAATAAGAAAGAGTTATAACCTCAGTGAGTCCTTTTGAAATATATTGTTCAAACCATTTTGTCAGATCGGTTCCAAAAATAGTGTAATCTGCTTTCAATAACAGCCAGTCATAATCAGTGGGATTAAGTTTGTAAACATATGTTTGAAAAGATGTAAAAATCAGCCCGTAATAAGGAATATGAATATAACTTCTAAGGAATTTAATTACCCGATTTTTAAATTTATTATTAAAGAATATTAATGCAATAAGAGAAATAAACCCTAAAACTGTTGGAAAAGAAACGGATAGCGAAACAAAATAAATTTGGAGAGGAATAATAACCAACGAAAAGATTATTGCAATTTTATCTTGAGGGTAAAAAATTTTGGCAGACAATTTATTTTCTTACATTTAGCTCATTTTCCATCTCTGCAAGCTGCTCAATGGAATTAACGCCTGTTACCTCAAGCTCATCATCAGTAACAACTGTTCCAGTTTTCTCTTTTGGGATGAAGTGAAAAATATCCGTTAAATAATATTCTTTCTGCTGATTATTTGGAGATATTTTTTTTAATGAGTCAAATAAAACCTTTGAATTGACTATATATATTGCAGGATTAATTTCGTTAATTTTCTTTTCTTCTTCCGAGGCATCTTTATCTTCAACTATTTTAACAAATTTCCCTTTTTCATCCCTAACAATTCTGCCGTATCCATTAGCATCATTAAAAACCGTGGTTAATAATGTTGCGGCATTATTGTTTGAAAAATGCTCGTCAATAAGTTTTTGAACCGTTTCAAATTTTAATAAGGGAACATCGCCTGATAATATTAATATCTCGCCGTCAAAATCCTTTAGTATCTCTTCTGTTTGCATTACGGCATGTCCGGTTCCAAGCTGCTCATCCTGAATTGCATATTCAATATTTTTACCCTGGAATTTTGCGTTAAGGAAATCGATAACCAGTTCACGGTGATGTCCAACAATTGAAACAACTTTATCAGCATTTACTTTAAACGCCAGATCAACAACGTACTCAATCATCGGCTTGCCAAGTATTTCGAACATTACTTTAGGTCTTCCCGGATTTTTCATGCGTTTACCAAGTCCTGCAGCAAGTATTACAACGGCAAACTTTTTTTCCGCCATTCCTTCCACCTGTTTAACACTTTTCATGAGCCCCGCAAGCTCCTGTTCTCTGCGGGCAAGATTTTCATTTATGAATTTTGTATCGGTAAGGGGCACTTATTTCTGATTTTTAAACTTTAACAGGTATTGCTTTGAATTATTTTTCCAGCCGGCTTGCGACTCGTAGTCTACAAAATAAATTTTTAAATCAGCCTGTGATTCATACTCAACAAAATAAAGCTTAAAATCAGACTGGCTTTCATAAGCAACATTATACCATAAACCATCCTTGCTGGCCTGAGATTCATATTGTACCATATAAACATTAAGGTCAGCCTGTGATTCATAGTTTACAACATATACTTTTAAGTCGGCCTGTGATTCGTAATCAACTTTGTAAACTTTTTGTGAATATATATTTAATGCAATGCTGAAAATGAATATAATTATGATAAGTATTTTTTTCATTGGTTTGATTAATTATTTCACTCTCCTTTGGAGAGGGTTAGCCTGCCTGCTGCAGGCAGAGGTGAGGCTGTTATACTTCTATAATTTCAGTATCGCGTTTTATATCAACAATCCGGTTCTCTTTATCAAGCAATACAACGTTGGGTTTATAACTTTTCAGTTCTTCGTCTGTATAGGTTCCGTAAGATATAATTATTATCTCATCGCCAACACATCCCAGTCTTGCTGCGGCGCCGTTCAAACAAACTACACCAGAGCGTCGCTTGCCGGGAATTGTATAGGTCTCAAATCTTTCACCGTTGTTAATATTTACAACCTGGACCCGCTCATACGGGAGGATATCGGCTGCATCAAGCAGGTCGCTATCTACTGTTAAGCTGCCTTCATAATACAGATTCGCCTCTGTGATTTTTGCGCGGTGAATCTTTGATTTACACATTATTCTTCTCATAATATCAAATTTAACGCTTTATTACTATATTATCAATTAACCGCACGTTTCCAAATCTAACAGCTAAAGATATCAAAATCTCTGTTTTTTTAGGTATTTGTTTCAATGAATTTATTTGAATTAATGTTTTATTATCATTAAACGAAATGTAATCAATTTTTGTTACGGTAGGGCGCGATTTTATCAATTTATACATTTGTTTTTTCAGGAATTCAAAGTCACGGTTATAGTTTTCCAGTTCAATTTTCCTTTTTGCGTATTGCAAAGCCTTGTAAAGAAACGGGGCGTCTTTGCGCTGATTTTCCGATAAATATATATTGCGCGAGCTCATTGCCAGCCCATCCTTTTCCCTCACAGTTGGCGAAACAACAATCTTTGTATTAACATTTAAATCTTTCACCATTTTATTGATCAGGGCTGCCTGCTGTGCATCTTTCTGACCGAATACTGAAAAATGCGGCTGAACAATATTAAACAGCTTTAAAACTATAGTTGCTACGCCTTTAAAATGCTCCAGACGCACTTCACCTTCCAAACCTTCGGTTATTTTTTCTTCGATAACGTAGGTTGAGTAATCTTCCGGGTAAAGTTCTTTTACATCCGGATAAAAAATATAATTGGCGCCTGTATCGCGGCATAACTTTTCATCTCTTTTAAAATCACGCGGGTATTTTTTGAAATCTTCATTGGGTGCAAATTGCAGGGGATTTAC
Source organism: Ignavibacteria bacterium (assembly GCA_036505135.1). GTDB lineage: Bacteria > Bacteroidota > Ignavibacteria > Tepidaquicellales > OLB5 > DASXTZ01. The sequence goes on along the minus strand of DASXTZ010000385.1, from coordinate 987 downwards.
AAATATGCTTACAAAAACAAAATCAGATTTTTTCTTTGCAGCCTTAATTAACGAAAGGTGTCCTTCATGCAGGTAACCCATGGTAGGGACAAAGCCAATTGTTTTATTTTTCCTTAGTTTAGTTGTTAGGGTCTGAGTTTTATTAGCTGAGTGGAGTATTTTCATATTTTCACGATTAGACCTGACAGGTTTCAAAGACCTGTCAGGTGAAAAACCTTAATCATCATGCATAAATTTCATTAAAGAATAAAGCTTATCTTTAAGGTCTTTTCGGCTAACGATTGCATCAAGGAAACCATGTTCAAGGACAAACTCTGCATGTTGGAATCCTTTCGGAAGATCTTTCCCTGTTGCCTGTCTTACTACCCTGGGCCCGGCAAACCCTATTAGTGCATCGGGCTCGGCTATATTAACATCACCAAGCATAGAAAAGCTTGCAGAGGCGCCTCCTGTCGTTGGGTCCGTAAGAACTGAAATATACGGAAGATTATTTTCAGCAAGCTTTGCAAGCCAGCCTGCAGATTTTGCAAGCTGCATGAGCGATATCGCTGCTTCCATCATCCTTGCCCCGCCTGATTTTGATATGATGATATATGGGACTTTCTCTTTAATACATCTTTGAACAGCGCGGGCAATTTTTTCACCAACAACAGAACCCATGCTTCCGCCTATGAACTTAAAATCCATTGCGCTTATAATGCATTCTTTGCCATTTATTTTCCCCTGTGCATTTCTAATGGCATCGTAGAGGCCGGTCTTTTTTATTGTTTCGTTAATCCTGTCTTTATAGGGCTTGGAATCAACAAAATCTAAGGGATCGAGGGAAACTACCTTTTTATCATATTCCTTATATTCGCCGTCATCAAATAATATTTTGAAATATTCTTCGCTTCCGATTCTAAAATGATAGTCGCATTTAGTGCAAAGGTAATAATTATTTTCCCACTGTTTTTTGTGCATTATCTCTTCGCAGTGGGGACATTTTAT
>DASXTZ010000384.1:0-5237 GCA_036505135.1 Ignavibacteria bacterium | reverse complement strand
GCAAACCTTTAGGGATTTGTCAAGTCACGCCATCTTTTAATACGCCATTTATCGTCTGCAGCAGGACGGGTTAATGTCATATCAACAAATCCGAAAAAGCTTACTACATCATTCGGGTTAAATGTTATTGATAAATTAAAGCTCCGTTTTACATCAATATCAAGGCTATCGCCCTCCTGGAATACAATATTGTTCCATACCAGCTTTAAATCCTGAGCGCTTGAAAATAAGCCTTCTGTGGTCCGCATATCGGTTGCCCTGTCCCACGAAACATCAACTCCAAGATCGTAATCAAAATAAGTAAATACAAAATCCTCGGTTAAAAGCTGGCCGTAAATCGTGCTATCTTTAAAAGTATATGAATATTTAAAATTCTGGAATAAGCCTTCTACAGTTTTCTGGTCGGTAATTATGTTTTCATTTGATGTCGTATTATCTATGCGGGGTGAAAATGGGTTAAAACAGCTTAAGAGCAATGAACAATTAACAGAGAGCAATGAGAAATAAATATAGTATTTAAGATTAGTCAGATTCACCGGATTTTTCAGATTCATCATTTTGTTAAACTGTTAACTACTAACTTTTAACTGATGATTACTCAATACTGAAATTTGCTTTAAGCTCGCTCCACGTAAAATCGGTATCGTTTTGCCTGAAATCCTCCCACCGTGAAATATAGAATAACTGGTTCTGGTCAGTTGAAAGATATAAGGTTACATTACCTTTAGCTGATTTAGGGACGTTGGATACTTCATGCTGGAACACTACAATATACTGCGCAGTAAATGAAACCGAATCTGAACTGATCAATGTATAGCTTCTGTTATCAAGGAACAAAACTGAAGATGATGAAATATTTGTATGCGATATGAGGTTTTCAATATATCTTTTTTCCGACTGAGTATTCCAATTCTGGAATATTTCGTGGTAATTCAGCTGCGATTTTGAATCAGGAACGTAAGTATACTGTTCTGTTGAAAGGCATTTGTTATAATTTTCTGAATTCTTTTCAAGTATTGCGTAAGAAAGATTATCTACAACAATCTCAGCAGTGGTGGGGGGGACATAAGTTGAACGAATTGTTGCAGGGTTTTCGGGAGATCGTGTATCAAAAATTCCGCAGCCCTGGAAGGATAACAAAAATAAAATTGATAGTATGGCATTATATCTCACCAGTTTCGAACCGGAGCTTCGAAACAAGATGTGCTCCCTTGCACCGAAGCTCTGCTTCGGCGTAATTAAAATTAAGTTTATAATGTTATAATTTTTCAAAAATAGTTTAGTTTTAGCTATTAACGCTTCGGCTTCGCTCAGAGTTTACCTTCCGGGCAAGAATTATCAGTCTTTCGGATTTAGTTTTAAAGTATGGTTTTCCCTCATAATCTCCGAATACCTTTATAACTTTCAACCTGTTTTTTTTAAATTCGTTTCTAAGATCAACTAATGAATATAACCGTATTTTTTCAAAGTAATGATGTATTTTTGGCGCTTTATATTTATGGCTGCTCTGTATTATGAAAATATTTTTTACAACAAATGAATTTTCTATGTGCCTTAACTGAAGATATGCGGTCATATTTAATATTTTTAGGTCGAAAGGAACAATATTTCGGGTTAAATGCTCTTTATTAAGAAAATCAAAAAGAAAATAACCGCCGTGCTTTAAAGCGCGGGAAACCCCTTTTAAAACCTTAAAATTCTCTGTGTCGGAATCAAAGTAGCCGAAGCTTGAAAATAAGTTAACAACCAGGTCAAATTTATTTTTATACTCAATCTTTCTCATATCCCGAATAATAAAATTCAGATTCCCGCTATAGGCTTTGTATTCTTTATGAAGCCTTTGTTGTGCCTGTTTTATCAGATATGGAGAAAGGTCTATGCCGGTGACATGATATCCCTTTTTTGCGAATAAAAGGCTGTGCCTTCCGTTTCCGCAGGCAAGGTCTAAACACTCAGAGCCTTTTGGAAGATGAATATTTTTTAAAAGAAGTGTGATTATTTTCTTTGCGTCAGAATCATTTCTGTGTTTATATAGGTCAAGGTATTGCTGGGTATTGAACCAATCTTTATACCAGATTCTGTGCATTATTTAGTTTGAAATTTGCAATTTGAAATTTATAATGTTACTCTGCCTTCAAGCGCTTTAGCAATCGTAATTTCATCTGCAAATTCAAGGTCTGTTCCTACCGGAATTCCCCTGGCAATACGCGAGATCTTTATGTTAAGGGGTTTTATGAGCCTGGTCAGATATGTTATGGTATATTCGCCTTCTACGCTTGGATTAATAGCCAGTATAATTTCTTCAATATTATCCGCCAAACGGCTTAAAAGTTCTTTCACTTTTATGTCATCAGGCCCGATTCCATCAAGAGGGGAAATAATACCGTGAAGCACATGATAGACTCCCCCGAACTCATTTGTTCTTTCTATTGCAAATACATCGCCGGGCTCTTCAACTATACAAATTGTCTTTGGACTTCTTTTTTCAGAAGAGCAAATAACACACGGATCCTGTTCTGTAATATTGCAGCAAACCGAGCATAGTTTTATTTTCTCTTTTAGCTGTAATAATGAATTTGCAAGCCGTGAAATTTCCTCAGTAGGAGCTTTTGCGAGATACATGGCAATTCGTGCGGCTGTTTTTCTTCCAATGCTTGGAAGCTTTGAAAGTTCCTCCGCAGCTTTTTCCAGGGTCTCGGATGTTAGCATTTAAACTCGATAATTTTCAATTGCTATAAGCCGGGTATATTTAGTCCGGGAATATTCGGTATAATTCCTGATGTAACTTTTTGCATTTCATCCTGCGCCATTTTCTGCGCAGATTCGATACCTTTGTTAACAGCTGCAACAATCAGGTCTTCAAGCATTTCTATATCTTCGGGGTTCACAACTTCCTTCTCAATTTGAATTTTTGTAACCTGCAGTTTTCCGTTAACCGTTATCGTAACCATTCCGCCGCCGGCTTCTTCGGTAACAAACTTATTTTCAAGTTCCTGCTGAACCTCCTGCATTTTTTCCTGCATCTTCTGAACTTGCTTTAGCATCCCCTGCATTTGGTTAATCTTCATTTATAGCTCCTTTATCTTATAATGAAACACTAATATAAACATCTTAGTTGCAAGTGTAAATAGTAAATCGTGAAGCGGTTAATTAGTTAATTAGTTAAAAAGTCAATTGTGATTCAAAAAACTAAACGAACTTAATAAACTCAATATACTCTAATGTATAACCAGAACCCTTTCCGTAATATCCCTGTGTATTGAAAGTATTGCTTTACGCCCGTTATAATCGATAACAGAAGCATTTATTTCCATCAGTATTTCATTAAGCTTTTTGTTGTAATGAACTGTCTGGAAATTATGATTTCCTTTTTCTAAAATTTTCTTAAGGTGTTCCTCACCCTGTGCAACGTTTTTTGAAATAGCTTTTAACGATAGCCCAATCAGATCTTCACGCTTGAAGCCATAAATTTCGCAAGTCCTGTTGTTTGCATCAAGAACTCTCTCATCATGAGGGTCAATTATTAATATTGCATCATGCGCCTGGTTGAAAAGCATCCTGTAATATTCTTCCGAATGCTGCAATTCTTTATCTTTCTTTTCAAGCTCTGTGATTTTAAAGTTTAATTTATTGTTTATCTGAGAAACCTCGGCTGTCCTGTCTCTCACAATAGTCTCCAGTTCCTCGCGGGTAATTTCTTCGTCCTCAGCAGAGCCGCCTTTCCCAATTTTCTTTAATAAAATAAATACTATTATAAAAATTATGCAGCTTACAAATGCACCGCCCGCAACCGTATAAAAAGTAAACCTGTAGCTTTCGTGTTCAATAGCCTGTTTATTCGTTATAGCGGATTCTTCTTCAGAAGTTACTCTTGAAATTATAGAATGCATATCACTGCTTACTATCTTTCCTCTATCCATTATGGGCCTTAATAATTTGTCATTAGCGCCGTTTTTTTGCTGCAGTTCTATGGCCCTTTTAAAAAGTTCGAACCTCTCTTCACAAAGTAAAAATAATGTATCGGTTTTTTGCTGCTGCTTGGCATTACCGTTTAAACCAACCCTCATGGTTTTTAATAGCGAATCAACTATTATCTTTGCATTATTTATCGAGGTTATGTATTGACGGTCATTGGTTATCTGGTAGCCTCTTCTGGATGCCTCAGCGTCCGATACCGCAGAGTGAATTTTTCCAGCAATGTCAATCCTGTTTAGTGCTTCATTTATGTATTCGTGGCTATTCGCCTGGTCACGGTAATTTAAGTATGCAACCACAGATGACGAAATCAAAACCATTATGCCCATTATAAAGAAGGCCGTAACGCCTCCTTTTCCTATTGATAAATTTCCCATGCTAAATATTAAATAGATCCTGTACTTTAACTTTTATTTTTTCTTCCGTGAAAAATGGCTCGCCATATTCTACTCCGATTTGGAAACCATAAAACCGTGCTCTTGCTTCAAGGTATTTTAAAAATTTCGGGTCACTGATAAATGTGTCCGGTTCTTTGCTTTTTAGATTAAAAAACTGGGAGGAGTAAGCGCTGATCGCCTTAACCTTAATGTCATACACTTCAGTTATGTCTGTAATAACATTAGGTTCAAATGTATAGGTTTGCATGAAATAATAATTTTTCTTTGGCCTGAAGAATTTTTGCGGCTTACCATTCAAAGTTGTGTGTATCTTCTGCAAGCCTGAATAAAAAGCGGCTTCCTTTACAAGCTCGTGAGTGTGGAAATGGTCGGGATGCCTGTCATGGTAATGCGGAAAAAAAATAATTTCCGGTCTCAAATCCCGCAATATTTTTATTATTTTAATCCTGATTGGAGGGTTGTTTTCAATATTACCGTCAGGTATTGAAAGATTAATCCGTTTTGATATTCCGAGAATTTTAGCGGCTTTTGCTGCTTCCTTTTTACGTGAGGTTACCGAGCCGCGTGTGCTTAATTCTCCTTCGGTTAAATCAACGATACCTATTTTTTTGCCAATTTTAGCTAGTTTAGCGGCAGTCCCGCCGCAGGAAAGCTCTACATCATCAGGATGCGCAGCAAAGAAAAGAACATCCAGTTCCAATAGTTAAAATTCCCCCTGAATTTTTATCTAAAGCTTAGGTTTATGCCTGACAATATTACTTATTTTTAATCATTTAATAAATGGTATAGGAAACATATTAAGATTATATGAGGTTAGCTATTATAGTGAAATTATCCGTTTAAAGGCGGGTTGTTTTTAGCTGC
>DASXTZ010000383.1:0-5171 GCA_036505135.1 Ignavibacteria bacterium | reverse complement strand
AGGGTGACCAAAACAAACAAGATAAATATTATTGTCAGTAGTGTTCTTCTTGCATTGTTTTTATATTTAGCGTTCAGAAATGTAAACTTAGGCGAGCTTGTTAACATACTTGAAAATACAAATTACCTGTATGTGTTCCTTGGTATATTTATCGGTTCGGTAGGCGGCTCGGTTGTGCGCGCTGTGCGCTGGGGTATTTTGCTGGAGCCAATAAAAAAAGGTATTCCGTTAAAGAGTCTTTTTGCAACCACGGTAATTGGCTACATGGTAAATAATTTGATCCCGCGCTCAGGCGAGGTTATCAGGCCGTATCTGCTTGGCAAGCGTGAGGGAACTTCAAAGGCCTCGGCTTTTGCGACAATAATTGTTGAGCGTATTCTTGATACGGTTATGTTTCTGCTTATGTTTGGCGTTGGGCTTATATATTTCAAGAACAGGTTAACCAATGCGCTTCCTGAAGTAGGCTCTGCAGTTATAATACTTTCGGCAATGATACTACTGCTCTCGTTCGGGATAATATTTATGATGCTTAAGCCGGAGTTTAGCCTGAGGGTTGTTAAGTTCTTTACAAAAATTCTGCCAAAGAAGCTTCATGAAAAAGTTGACCATATATTTACTTCGCTGGTCAGCGGATTTGATGTTTTGAAAAAGCCTTCTCTGTTCTTTCGCATTGCACTGTATTCTGTTCTGCTATGGCTGGTATATCTGGTGAGCACTTATTTGCCGTTTTATTCGTTTGATATAATGGTTGGGGGAGGAAGAAGCCTGTGGCATGAATTGTGGGATGCAAATTTGCTTCTTGTTCTCATCAACATTGCGATGTTCATTCCCGTGCCGGCTGCGACCGGGCCGTATCATTATATTTGCAGGGTTACGCTTGTTAATATTTTCGCAGTGACCCAAAGCAAGGCGCTTGGATATGCAACTTCGACGCATTTAATGAGCTTTCTTATTTATCTTGTGATGGGACTGTATTTTTTTGTAACTTCGCAGTACAGGTTTTCCGAGCTGAAAAACAGGGAAATCGGCAGCGATACAGTAGGCGCGTAAGATGATTTCGGATTGCGACAAGCGAAGCGCGGAGCCATTGCGATTTCGGGTTAGCTAAGTAAGGAAGAAAAAAATTAGAGCCCATGACATTAGCCGTGGGGTACAAGTTAAAAAAAAATAAAGTACACTCCCCCCTCTCTATGTGGAGAGGGGCAGGGGTGAGGTAGTATGAAATCTAAAGTAGCAGTATTAAAAACAACTCCCGAAACAATTCTTGATGATTACATCCGTTTGATGGAAATGGCTGAGTTCCAAACAGCGCTCGACCCTAAAGCTGCAACCATCTTAAAGGATAACATATCATGGCATTTTCCGTTTCCGGGGGCAAACACAACTCCGTGGCAGCTTGAAGCAGCTGTTATGGGCCTTAAAAAGAACAGCTACAATGATATTGTGTGCGTGCAGAACAAAACGGTTGTGACCAATGCCTTCAAAGGGGAAGACCTCAACAAGTATGTGCCGATCTTTAAGAAGTATGATATTCCAGTCCGGTTTAACTTTAAGGATGAGGACATGAAATGGATCAACTATGAGCCCAAGGCAAAGATGAACGTGCTGAACAAAATATATCCCGAGGGCATCACAATTCCTGATTTCTTTTTCGGCAAGAATATTATTCACCTGCCAACAGTGAAGTGCCACATCTACACAACTACAACGGGTGCTATGAAAAACGCGTTTGGTGGATTGCTTAACACAAAAAGGCATTACACGCACTCCTGGATACATAAAACACTGGTTGACCTTCTTGCTATACAGAAAGAAATTCACAGCGGAATATTTGCAATTATGGACGGCACAACCGCAGGCAACGGTCCGGGCCCGAGAACAATGTATCCCGAAACAAAAAATGTTATCCTTGCAAGCGCAGACCAGGTCGCAATAGATGCTGTTGCTGCAAAGATGATGGGCTTTGACCCGATGTCGCTGGAATATATCAATGTTGCACACAGCCAGGGACTTGGCACAGGAGACGTTTGCGATATAGAAATTGTTGGTTATGATATATCAAATGAAAGCTGGGGATTTTCTGTTGGCGATAACGGCGCCAGTATGATAGGTGATATAATGTGGTTCGGCCCGCTGAAAGGCCTGCAAAAGCTGTTCTTCCATACTCCTCTTGTTTATGCGTTTATAGCAGGTTCCGAGGTTTATCATGATTATTACCGTTGGCCGCTGAAAGACAAGAGAACTTTTGAAAAATGGAAAAAGAATACTGAGTGGGGAAAACTGTTTGAACAGTATTAAATAATTTTGCAACACACCCCTTCCGCTACGCTCCCTCCCCTCTCAAGAGGGGAATAAAAAGAATAAGCATGATTCCCCTCTGGAGAGGGGTGCCGTAGGCGGGATGTGTATTATTTACAAATAAATTCATAATTCATGAGGTTAGGAATAATAGGTACAGGATACGTTGGGCTTGTTTCAGGAGTATGTTTTGCTGAGAACGGCAGCAACGTTATTTGCATGGACGTTGATTCAAAAAAAATTGAAAAGCTTAAAAAAGGCGACCCGGTTATTTATGAGCCCCAGCTTGAAGAGCTGTTAAAAAAGAATATCGAAGAAGGCAGAATTACCTTTACAACAAATCTCAAAGAAGTAACACAAAAAAGCGACGTAATATTTTTATGTCTGCCAACTCCCCCGCTTGAGGACGGTTCGGTTGATCTTAGCCGCATTCTGGATGTTGCAGATAAGATGGCAAAGTTTATTAACGGATATAAAATAATAGTCAGCAAAAGCACAGTCCCCGTTGGGACATGCGATAAGATCAAAAAAAGGATCTTCAAAAAGACGAAACATAATTTTGATGTCGTTTCCAATCCGGAATTTTTAAAGGAAGGTGCTGCTGTTGATGATTTTATGTCTCCCGACCGCGTTGTTGTGGGGACAAAAAGCAAAAAAGCTGCAAAGATAATGAACGAGATTTATAGCAGCTTCATGCGCATTTCCGATAGGTTTATATTAATGGATGAACGCTCCAGTGAGCTTACAAAATACGCTGCTAATGCAATGCTTGCTCTCAGGATATCGTTCATGAACGAGCTTTCAAACCTGGCAGAAAAAGTAAATGCCGATATCAGCAAAATAAGAATTGGCATCGGGACCGATGACAGGATAGGATCAAGCTTTTTATTCCCGGGTGTTGGCTACGGCGGAAGCTGCTTTCCAAAAGATGTAAAAGGCTTGCTGAAAACTGCAGAAGAAAACAGGTTTGATTTCAAGATACTTAAGGCTATTGATGAAATTAATTATAACCAAAAGCTAGTTCTGGTAAATAAAATTTTACGGCATTATAAGAATAATATCAAAGGTAAAACATTTACAATCTGGGGGCTTTCATATAAGCCTAGAACAGATGACCTGCGTGAGGCGCCGTCGCTGACAATAATTGAAAAACTGCTGAGCTATGGCGCTAAAATTAATGCGTGTGACCCTGCCAGCGATGAAAATTTCAAGATGCTTTATTCTAAAAAATTCAAGGGGGTTAAGCTGTTTAAGAATAATTATTCAGCGTTAAAAAATTCTGCCGGGCTGGTTCTTGTAACCGAGTGGAACGAATATAGAAGATTAGACATTGATAAGATGAAAAAGCAGATGAAAAACCGCGTCATTTTTGACGGCAGAAATATTTATGATCCTAAATTTGTAAAATCAAACGGTTTTAAATATTACGGAATAGGACGCTAATAATTTCCCCCTCATGGAGGGGGTTAGGGGGAGGAATCGTTAATGTATTACTTAGCTCTCCCTGATGACCAGAAATGATTAAAAAAGTTTTAATATATACAATTGCATTTTTCTTATTAGCCCCTTATCTCTTTTCCCAGTCACGGGATGAATTAATTATTAAGGGCATTGATTACGTTTACCAGCTGAAGTTTGATTCAGCAACTGCAATATTTCAGCCGATGGCAGACAGGGAGCCGAAAGACCCAACCGGTCCTTTCTTTCTTGCAATGACTGAATGGTGGAGGGTATATGTAAACAAAGAAGACCATTCTAACGACGATAATTATCTTTCGAAGGTTGATTGGTGCATAAGAGTATGCGATGAGAGAATTGATGCGAATGAAAATGATGACTGGGCAACATTCCTTAAAGGGGGAGTTATCGGTTACAGGGGCTTTATTAATTCAATAAGGGAAAACTGGCTGAAGGCAATTGACGACGGCCGGGAAGGATTGAATCTTATACAAAGAGCCTATGAATTGAACCCGGGCAACAAGGATGCAATTTTCGGAATAGGGTTATACAACTATGCTGCTGATTATGTTGTTCAGCGTTACCCGTTTTTGAAAGCGGTTTTATTTTTCTTTCCAAAAGGGAATAAAGAGCTGGGGCTCCAGCAACTGCGTGACTGCGCTGAGAACGGGAAGTTCTCAAAAACCGAGGCAAGCGTCGTTCTGTGTTTTGTCCACCTTAAGTATGAAAAAAATTATCCTGAAGCTGTAAAATACGCTGTAAAGCTTACCCAGATGTACCCTCAAAATCCAATGTTCCAGCGGTTCCTTGGGATTTGCTATATAGGCCTTTTCAAATGGATGGAGGCTGACACATTATACATGAATATACTGGCAAATAACGACAGTGCAAAGACAGGCTATACCGGCCCGTATGTTAAGCGCGAGGCTAGCTACTATTATGCAGTAGCAATCAGCAAAATGAACAGGCTTGATGAAGCGTTGAAGTATTATGAACAGGCGTATAACCTTAGTAAAGAGCTTGATAAAGATGACCAGTCTCCGTTCCAGGTATTTTCCGTTCTTGGAATGGGAATAATATATGACCAGAAGCAAAACCATTCGGAGGCAGTGAAATATTATGACAGGGTAATCGAGATGAAGGATATAGATAATTCCCGCGAAACAGCGCAGAAGTTTAAACAAAGCGGGATGAAGTAGTAGTATAATTTCCCCCCCCGACCTGAGAAAGCTTAAGAGAGTCACCCCGCTCCGTGAGGAGAAATAAAAGTTTGAAGCACCTTTGGTTATAACTGTTCTTCTTTTGCATGCCCAAAAGAAGAACCAAGAAAAGGGCACTCACGGAGACCTGCCTGCTCCGTCTTTTCGCAAGCGAAAATTTGGAAACTCCCCCGAGTACTCGGGGTCAAACAGTCC
>DASXTZ010000382.1:0-5986 GCA_036505135.1 Ignavibacteria bacterium | reverse complement strand
AGACGGAATACATCCCCAGTTAAGACAAATACCTCCAAGCCTAGCTGATTCAACAATAGCTGTTTTAAAACCCAGCTGAGCGGCACGGATTGCAGCAGTATAGCCCCCCGGGCCGCCCCCGACTATTACAATTTCATATTCTGATTGTGGCATTATGTAACCCTAAATTATTAAATTTCGTGGAATTATTCTCAAAAATACGAAAAATTAGAGACTTTCTCAATGTAAAACTCTTTGCGTTTTAAATTAGGATATTCCTCCTTGTTTTTAACCTACTTATAAAATTTTTTCCAAAAAGTATATAACTTAAAGAACTCTTCTGCCAATTATATTTGTTTTTTCTTTGATAGAAAATTATTTAACTGCATAAGCGTGGGAGGAGAATTAAATGAAGCAAATTTTTTTTGCGGGTGCTGTATTATTAGTATTCCAATTTTTTAGTAATTCCGCACATGCTCAGCTGTCTCAAACTTTTACAGTTTTCAATAAAACCGGAATAAAGCTTTTTTCTGTGTATATCTATCCATCCGGGGCAAATTCAATGGGGTTTAATATGCTTGCAAAAGAAAGAATGCTAAATAATGAAAGTTTTAATTTTATCCAAAATATTGATAAATCAAATTGCCTGTATGATGTAAAATACTTTGATGAAAGAGGCAAGGAATATCTTATTAAAAATCTCGACCTTTGTACTACAACTTTAATTGCTCTTTCTACAGTGGATGATACAAAAAAAGCAAATAAGAGGGAATAATAATTTATAAAGTTTTTCAATTGAGGATATGAAATTAAAGGAAAAAATGGAAAAATAAGAATTTTTATAAAACCTCATAACTGCTAGAGGGTCCTCTCTTTATTCGTTAATTTTTTTGAAAACGGTAAAGGGAGGTTTTTTATTTCATCCAGTTAAATTATTTCAGTCGTTAAGGCATACTGATTAGTGCGGAGAAGATTTATAAATTTAAAAAAGCTCAAATTTTAATAATTTTGTTGATACTTTACCGTAAAAACGTTATGAAAAGTATTGTAATAGAGTGAACACTTTTTAAATAGTTTTGTTATATTCATATAAGCATTATTTACAACAGAAAGGAAGGTTTTATGAAACTGAGCGTTTTCCTGGCTGTGCTGGTTCTATCACTTCTCATTATTATCGCTAACGCAGGCGCACAGACTTCCAAAACATTTAAAGTAACAAATAAATCGGGTATGGCAGTTACATCTGTCCGGCTTGCATCAAACGACACTTATACCTGGGGCCTTTCGCTTACTACTATGGATAAGGTGCCAATTGATAAATCATTTGATTTCGTGCAAAAGATAGATACTGCTCGCTGTATATATGACTTCAAGTTTACCGGAGATGACGGTAAAGATTATATAATAGAGAATGTTGATTTATGCTCCACAAAAGAAATAGTTCTCGCAATACCAGAGGAGAAAGATAAAACTATAGAAGATAAAAAAGGAGAAGAGAAAAAAGAGGGTGAGAAATAAGAGCATGGTGCATTTATTTTTTTTGAGTTCGGAGTGTATATTTGTCTATTCAGTCCGTAGAACTTAGCCTGTCTACGACGGGGAAAGGAGGATATACTTTTTTTCCACAAACACCACAAAAAAGAAAATATTATAGTTTATAACGAGGGCGGCTCAATGAGCCGTCCTTTTTGTTTATCCACTCTACTTAAAATTCCAAATTAATCTTGAGCCGGTAGGTTTTATCAGATTTGCCGTATTGGGTAAGCTTCTCTTCCTTCACGTCAAAATCAAATAAATGCGCATCAACATAAGCATCTATTAAGTTTATAGTATAGACGATGATAAAATACCATACAAAATCGTCACGCTGTGAGCGGTAAAACTCGCGCAGGGTTTTAAGGTTTTGATCACCGAATGGGTTCTCAGGAGTTATTGTTGCATTATACTGGTCGCGGTAATCCTTAAACTTATTATTATTATTTATGTACTCATAACCGAAATATCCAATAAGACCATCAATTATTGGTATCTTCCAATAAGAACCATTATATAACTGGCCTGCCCCAGGTATAACCATAGAAAGCAATACCGCAAGCAGGGGGGATTTGCGCATACGGAATTTTTTAGTAGTTTTAGGAAGAGAATCCTTCGATGGTGTTAAGCTGTCGGTTACAGAATTTAAATTTAGAAGATGTGAATTTGAAGTAATCTTATGTGAATCGTGCAAGGATAACACAATATCATTTCCGGGAGAATTTCCTGTCTGAATTGGAGGGTCGCCTAGTCTCGACTGTGCCCGCAAAATAAAAAAAGGCACAATCATAAATATTAAGAATGCGCCTTTTAAAAATTGTTTGGTCATATTAGCATCAATCCACCAGCCGGCGGACGCTCCAAAGTTTACTTCGGAGGCTGATTATTCGGCTGCTGCTGATTTTGATTCTGATCAGGCTGCTGCTGGTTCTGATTTTGCTGCTGCTCACCCGGCGGCTGTTGCAATTGCTCGGGAACAGTCGGACCTGGCAGCTGCTGATTTTCCTGGATAATATTTGAGCCGGTATCGCCGCCCTTGCTTATTATTATGTTAGTTATAAGCGAAAATAAAAGCAAAATAGTTGCCAAAGCGGTAGTAATCTTGATTAAAAAATCAGCAGTTCGCCTGACACCAAAAACAGCAGTGGCATCACCGCCGCCAAAGGTTCCTGCAAGCCCACCGCCTTTTGATGACTGAATAAGCACAACACCCATCAGCAAAATTGCCACAATTACAAGCAAAATTACGAGAATAGTTACCATTTTTTAACTTTTTTCCAAGTTTATAATTTGCAAAAATAGGCAAAAGAAAATTAAATTGAAATGAAGGCCCCACCCCACTTACCCCTCCCCGAAGGAGAGGCGATTAAGTAAAGGTATAACGCTATTCATCTTGCTTTTTAATCCGAAATCTGAAATCCTCAATCCGAATTGCTTTATTCCCAATTCTGGTTTTTTAAAAGCTGTTCTTCGGGAACATCACGGAATTCTTTTGCAGGAATACCGGAATATATCTTTCGGGCAGGAACGTTCTTAGTCAAAACTGCCCCGGCAGCAACGACGGCATCTTCACCAATTTCCAGGCCCGGCAAAATAACTGCTCCTCCGCCAAGTCTTGCTCCTTTCCTTAATATTACTCCTTTAAAATGGTTAAAGCGTTCTTCTGTTCTGCCGAGATAATTATCGTTTGTTGTTATAACCCCCGGGGCAACAAAACAATAATCTTCAATAGTTGAATATGCTGTGATGTATGAGTTTGTTTCAAGCTTGCATTTCTTTCCAATTGTTGTAAAGTTTTCAACCGTGCAGCTTCTTCCAATAATAGTGTATTCCCCTATTTTCACATCTTCACGGACAGCTGCAGAATCAGCAATAAGAACGTTGTTTGCAATCTCCGACCCTGTGTATATAGTAACCTGCGCCCCGATAAGACACTCATTTCCTATTACAGCAGGTTTATAAACTTTATCCGATTTAAAAATGCTTCGCTTTGAACGTAAAGGCTGCTTGCCGATTACCGTATTATCATCAATTCTCACCATATTGCCTATTTTTGTCCCTTCCCGAATAACTACATTGTGGCCAATTATGCAGTCATCACCAATTACAACGTCTTTTTCTATTACGCAAAAGCTGCCACATGAAAAATTCTTTCCAATCTTTGCAGAAGGATCGATTAGATAATTATTGCCCGAAGAAAAAAATTTTCCTTTTTCCATTACAAAATTTGTTTATTAATTTATTAGCAAATATAGATTTAATAAGAGAAAAGTGAAACGTCCTAAATAAACCTGAGAGTATTAGAACCTGCAGATGAGGTGAAACGTTTTTATAAATATAAGGGTATAAGTAATCTAGAGGGATTTATTAATAATCTATAATTTTTGCTTAAAATTATGCTCTTTTAATAGTAAAGTTAAATAAATATGATATTTATAGTTTCAATTGTTTTTCAGGTTGGAATATAGCATATTTGCAAAAGAACCCAATAATTGTTAGTCGGAGGGTAAAAAAATGACCTTAATTTTCACAGCTCGACACTTTAAAGCACATGATACCCTTAAAGAATTTGCAGAAGAAGAGCTTCAAAAGCTTTCAAAGTTTTACGATGGAATAATTAAATCTGAAGTAATTTTGAGCTATGACAAGCCGACAAACAGCATAAAAACGGCAGAAGTTATTGTTCATGCTAACAATCATCATACCTTTACAGCTAAAGATTCCTCAGATGATTTCAAAGTTTCAATTGAAGGAGCAGTTGACAAAATAACGACTCAGATAAGGAAGTACAAAGACAGGGTTAAAGATATTAAAGCAACAGCAAAAGTTGTGGAACAACTGAAAAAAGCAGAGTAGATGAAACATCTTCAGAAGCTGTTAAAAGACATACAGGAAATTAAAAAGGAAAGTATTTCCGTTGATTTCTTTTACAGAGAAGCCAGAGAGCGGTTTAAAATTAAAAAGATAACCGAAGGCGACCAGGGTCTGGATAGAATTATAAAGACGAAACACATTCACAGACCGGGATTAGCATTAGCTGGCTACACCGCACTTTTTACCTTTGACCGCGTACAAATTCTTGGCAATACCGAAATGAGGTATCTAAAACAGCTAACACCTGCACAGCGCACTAAAGCTTTAAAAAAGTTCTTCTCATTTAAAATGCCTTGTATTTGCCTTACGTTTGATAACAAACCCAGCGATGAGTTCATGGATCTTGCTAACAAGAAAGGCATTGCTGTATTTGTCACACCGCTTGAAACTACAAGATTTGCATATTTTATAAATGATTTTCTCGATGACCAGTTCTCCCCGCAAATCGCCTTACACGGTTCTTTCGTAGATGTATACGGTGTTGGATTGTTGTTCTACGGAAGGAGCGGTATTGGCAAAAGTGAAATAGCACTTGATTTGGTGGAACGCGGCCACAGGCTTGTTGCCGATGATGTGGTTATGATATCCAAAAAAGGTGACGGCATACTTATGGGTACCGGGACTGACCTGGTGAAACATTTTATGGAAATCCGCGGACTTGGAATAATTGATGTAAGGAGCGTATTTGGAATACGTTCCATACGCTTCCAGAAAAGAGTTGAGCTTCTCATTCATCTGGAAGAATGGGACCCCAAGCAGGAATATACACGAACAGGACTTGATAATGAAACAATTGACATTCTCGGGGTAGAAATTCCGTTTGTCAGGCTTCCAATATTTCCCGGAAAGAATATTACAGTAATATCGGAAATTATAGCTTTAAATTATTTATGTAAACATTACGGGTATGATGCAGCAAGAGCATTAACCGAAAAACTTGACGTAGTTTTAAAACATAAGGCAAGAAAAAATCTTAACCTTGAGCGTTCAGTAGAGTATCTTGAGCATGATTTTGAATAAAATATTTTTAAAACGTTTTTATTAAGGCGCAGAGGTTCGCCTATTCATGAAACAAAGAATAAAGTTACCGCTAATAGCCCTCTTTACCATATCCTTTTTAATTGCTTGTAACGGAAAAAAAGTTGTAAAACAGGAATCTGATTTAAGCCTTAATTATGAAATAGGCCCGGTTGATACTGCAGGCGCTGTTGTTGGAGACTGGATAATACAGCGGGAACTGGCAGACCCACAAAGCTTAAATCCCATAACACTGCAGGATGCGACAGGAAGGGAATTTTCGCTGCATGTATTTGAAAGAATGCTTTGGGCGGCCAACAGAGAAAATTATGACCTTGTACCATGGCTTGCTGAAGCCCCTCCTGAAGAAACCCCCGACCATTTAACCTACACATATAAGTTAAAAAAGAATATAACTTTTTCAAACGGGAAACCTTTGACAGGCGAAGACGTAGTTTTTACTTTTAAGGCAGCACTTAATCCCCTTGTTGATGCCGCTCAGCTAAGAAATGCAATAGACATGGTAAAGAACGTTGAGCTTGTTAACGGTGATAAGTACATCATCAGGTTTACGTTATCCAAG
>DASXTZ010000381.1:0-1776 GCA_036505135.1 Ignavibacteria bacterium | reverse complement strand
TAACCTCTCCAAAAAAACTCCCATGCAAGCATGTAAAATGCTACAAATAGCTCATAATACAACAATACGCCAATGTTTTCCTTAACGAATGGTCCTGCCTGCGGATAAGTTCTTGCAAATGTTTCTGAGGCTGAGGCTACCCATACGAACGGCAACATAATAGCTATAAATAATACTGTGGATTTCAGTCCAAATCTCCAATCACCTATCCTGAAGCCAAATTCTGATGGTTTTCCTTTCAAGACAAGCGTTATTAGAATTAAAGGAACAATCAGCATTAAAAAACCATCAGCAGAAAACCAATAAATAACAGAGAAAAACTTGTCATCAGAGGTATCAAAAACACGCCGGAAAAAATTAGGCGAAGCATACTGCATTGAAACAAAAGTTATTAAGGCAACAGAAATAAATATAAATGTTTCTTTAAAGCTTAACGATTTTATTGAATCAATTAAAGACCTGATTTCTGTTTTTATGCTATTCAAATTAGTATTTTTTCTTAATTATATACTGTATCTTTTCCGGCTGAACCCGGCTTAGAATGCATCCTTCAGGTAAAATTATCTCAGGGCTTACAGAACCTGTTGTATCAACTAATATAGATCCAAAGCCCAAATTTGCTTTTATCTTTGTATTATCAATCGAGGCAATCTGGTTTACTCCGCCTCTCACCCTGATGTTAATCGACTGAGGAATCAATAATACCTCTTTATCTTCGGGTACATTTTTTACAGAAATTTGAATACCCGATATTTCTTTTTCCGCGCTGAGTTCAATATTAGCGGTAAATTTAACCTCATTTTGTGAACGCCAAATAATATTAGAAAGGGTATCCGAAATCTTTATAACTTTAACAATATTTGAATTGACTCCTGAAAATCGTTCCTCCCAGGTAGGGATAAATCTTAATAAACTTAAAAGTTCATCCGAACCTCCGATTTTAATACTATCGGGTTCAATAACAGGTTTGCCAACTACCTGGTAACCCTCTTTGCATTCTACGTAAACTCTTGGCTGTAGTTTCACATATTTTTCCTCGTATCTATCAACTTTAATAAAAAGCGTTTCAGGAAACACTTTCGTAATCATCAAATTTTCTGCAATAGCAAAATTATTAGAAATATAGTCTTTTGTTATAATGGTTGTTTGTTCGTTTCGTTTAGCATTAATGTCATAATTGAATTCAAGATTAAAGGAAGTAAAAAGCCTAATCAATGACCAGCCGACACCACGGAATTTTACTTCGATATTCAGAGGAATATTGCCGGAGACGGCATAAGGTTTATTAACATTTATTTTAACCGGAATATTTTTTTCAATTTCGTAAGTTTGGTTCAAATTCAGGGAAACCCAAAGAATGGTTGATAATATAAGTGAAGTAATTACAATATGATATTTAAAGTTTCTCAATTGATAATAAAAAAACAATATCTTAATTATTTTCCATTCATAAAATCCTAATTATTAGTAGAATAAAAAAAGGACAGAAATGCAATCTGTCCCTTTTTTAAATTTTTAAAGAAAAATCAGATAAAAATTTATTTTACCGTTTTAATTTCTAATCTTGCTCTCCAATTATTATCAAACAATTCTCCGACCGCAGTAGAATGAACCAACCTGAAATCCCCATTATTTGTACTAAAATCTATGAAAACAAAAATAACTCCACTTTGTATCCTATTATAATACCAAATTTCATAAGGTCTGGTAGTGCCTTCTAAACTATGTCTTTCTATATCGTCTGGTTTACCATATATACAAAATGCTCTTCCTCTG
>DASXTZ010000380.1:0-4925 GCA_036505135.1 Ignavibacteria bacterium | reverse complement strand
GATGGCCAGGTTAAACAAAATTCCGCCGCTTCCAAAGGTTCTTGCATGAACTGCTTTACCGCTACCGATAACTGTTTGCCCGTCATCAGAAATGGCGCATGAGAAGAAAGAACCGGCGCTGTTTACAGCATACCATGGCTGGTTGGCTGAACGGGTTGTTTTCCACACAAGCAGATTATTTGCTGTCCCGGTGTAAAAATCACCCCAAGAGGAAGCACACAGGAATCTGCCGTTTTTAGAAAACGCAACATTGCTTACTTCATCACCGCATCCTGTATAGATCCAGACGGGAGTTGAACCTCCTGCTACATTGAAAAATTTTACTTTTCCGTCATAGGTAGATAATGTTATAAAATTCAATGTTCCAATGGCTACTTTGCTTCCATCGTATGATATATCAACGGCGGTCATCCAGTTATAATATGTGCCGGGAGGTTCCTGATGCTGCCATAGGAGATTATAAGTTGAGCCATTCCACTGCAAAACCCTCACGTAACCATTATAATTTATAGTAGCAATGATGTTTCCGTTTCCGCTTATGCCCTGAGGCGCCTGGGTTCCGTTGTTGCCTAAGGGATTTACAGTTCCTGAATATACAATTTGCCCCGTGTAGGTTCTTATAACATAGGCGGTGATATATGTATTTATTATTGCAAGTGAATCGTTGCCTGATATTTTAATTCCCTGGAATTGCGCACCAATTGAACCGGTTGGACCAATTCTTATCCTCCACACAGGGTTATTTGAACTTGCGTTAAACCCAAAGATTGTGCTTGAATCTGTTGCATTTGGCGGATTTGCAGAAGCAATTATAAAGTTACCTGAACTTGTAATTCCGATTGGGCCAGCTGAAACCGTATACGGCAAGCTTGTCAGGTCAAATGTCCATATCTGGGTACCATTAGATCCATTCAGAAGATAAAAGTTATTGTAAAAAGAAGAAGCAACAGCATTTCCGTCAGTCGAGGTACCAACATAATTATAATTCAATGCTTGGGTTAAAGTAAATTCCCATAATGCATTTCCGTTTGAATTCCCATAGGCAGATGTTCTCATGTTATTTAAATACCAGCCCACTATAGATTTTAGGCCATTGCCGGCTTCTGCGCAATTATTTCCAATAGCCGCTCCTTCAATATGAATATATCTGGTGGATGAGTTTCCAGAATCAGGATCGTCATTTTGAAAAATATATTGCGGGTTCTTTAAACCGGATTCATTGACCAAAGGATTAGTAGTGATAACTACATTTTTTTGCAAATCAATTTGCTTGTGAATGCCTACCAGATTTCCCGGGATATCCTGGGCAAATATTTGTATGGTAAGCAATAACAAAAAAATTATTAGTGCTTTCATTGTTAATTGAATTTTAGTTTTAAGATATTTACAAGGTAATAGAAATATTAAAAAGTAAAAATGAAAATTGAGCTCTGGATTCAGGCAAATAATTATTAATTGTAACAATTTTTGATGATTTAACCATGTAAACTAAGGCATTTGGCATTAACTTAATCTTATTGCTTTTCCATTAATCCTTTGAGCCCTTTTATTGTATAATCCCAGCCGCTGTTTGATTCGCTGTATCTTGTTTCATCACCGCCGAAGTTATCCTGTGTTACTGTTAATAGAGTGCTGCCATCAGCAGGAGCAAACTTCATGGTAACCCTTGTATAGTTTGAAGGAATGTCCTCCAGCTTGCCACTAGGCCCAAACGCAGTATATTGCAATACCATTCCCGGTTCAATGTTTAATATACTTCCCTGGACAAACACTATATCTTTTCCGTCCTTCATGCCTTTCCAAATTATGGGACTTCCAACTTTCCAGTCTGATTCGACTCTGGCGCCAAACATAAACTCCTTTGTTTTTTCAGGATCAGTGAATGCATTCCAAACCTTTGAGATGTCGGCGTTTATTTTGGCTGTTTTATTTACAACAAGTTCCTGTTCCATACCGCATTAGGTTAATTAGCAAGCTTATATATCTATATAATTGCCGTGCTACGTTAAAAGGTTCTGTTTTACAAGGATTGACTCTTTATGGAACAAGATAGTCCTGCGCGGCTATAATTTGCCACCTGCTGCCTGTATTCATCCACATGTCTGTGAATCGGTAACGGCGGTTGAACTTGATGCCATTAGCTCTGCCTTTAATAATAAGCCAGCCGGTCACAACGGCCGTTGTTCCGAAGAGATGAACGTGCATGTCCTCGTTAAATGCAGCCTCAACAGTATCGGTCCCGTAAGTGATATAATACAATACGGTATCACGATTATAAAGCTGGTCGTTTTCGGTATAAACGAAGCCATCTGCCAGTATCTTTTGAAATGTGGCCGCATCCCGCTTTACAAGCGCTGTTGCCCAGCTATCTTCCAGCTGTAGTATCATGGTTGAGTCGTTTTCTTCGAAATATTTTGGAATAGTTAAACTGGATTCCTTTAATAAGGCTTTCACATTCATACTGATTGCAGCTATAAATAAAAAAACAAGAAAAAATCTCATTCTGCCTCCTAATTTGTGAGATTATCTTTAAAAATTAACGGTATGAATCAGGGCTTAAAGCTACTTATCGTCATCGGTTTCGTTTGTATCACTCTCCTTGCTTAAAAAATTTCCGGTTGCATCAAACAAATAATCGGTGCGGCCAATCTCCGCCTCATATGTTACGATTCCTTTCGATGAAAAGATCTTTGATGCCTCGGTAATTTTACTATCGCGAAGATTCTTGGAAACATAATCACTTACGCCTGCGGGCAGCGAAGAAACAGGAATTTCGACTTCTGTCTGAAAATAAGTTCCGTTTGCCTCAAATAATACAGAGGTTTCTACATTATTTTGTTTGAATTCAGCTTCGTATTTGCCGTTTTCCATCTCCCACTTTGCATCTGTAACATGTGGATACATTGAGCTGAATTTTTCTTTAACAGGTGAAGGAATGTCTGATTCCTTCAGGTTTTGTGCATTTATGCTTAAGCCAAAAGCACAAATAAATAAAATAACGATTAATTTTTTCATGGCTGAAAAATTATTTTAGTAATATAAGTTAACAATTAAGTATTGAAAATAAAACAAAAATCAGATTACATTTGCATTATTATGTCAGAATCGGGAACTAACAAAAAATCACGTGCTTCAAAAATCTTCGGAATACTTGAAGCTGAATATCCCGATGCCAAATGCCATTTGAACTATCAAAACGCATTCCAGCTTTTGGTTTCAACCATACTTGCAGCTCAGTGCACAGATGAGCGGGTCAACATGGTTATGGGGCCGCTCTACAAAAAATATAAAACTCCGCAGGATATTTTAAATGCAAAGCCAGAAGCGCTGGAGAAAGAATTAAGCTCGATAAACTTCTACCGCAACAAAACCAAAAGCGTTATAAACGCATCAAAGGCGCTTGTTGAAAAGCACGGCGGGAAAGTCCCAAAAACCATGGAAGAGCTGACAGAGCTTGCCGGTGTTGGCAGGAAAACGGCAAACGTTGTGCTTGGTAATGTATTTGGTGTTCCCGCAATTATGACCGATACCCACTTAAACCGCGTTACCCAAAGGCTGGGGCTGGCTGATACCGATGTGCCGGATAAAATTGAAATGGAGCTGAAGGAAATAATTTCTCCCAACAAACAGGTTAAGTTCTCACATATAATTGGTGAGCATGGCAGGCAAATATGCAAAGCGAAGAAGCCGCTTTGCTCGGAGTGCGCAGTAAACAAGCTTTGCCCGAGTGCATTTAAGGTGTGATTTGCCTCCCTGAGCATTAGCGAAGGGTCTCATAACATGTTTACCTTTTTGTTTGCTGCTGCAATAAAATAAGTTTTCATCGAGGTTTCTTCCACCTCTACTGCGCTGCCCGTTCCGCAGCCGATTTCAACTGCGGTATTTCCCGGTTCAAGTTTTAAAGCATTAACAGCTTTTTTTCTGATTCCACGGGGCAATCCAAAAATCAGCTCAAACACAGGGTATATAACAGCAGCTTATTGTATCGTTTACTAATAAAAGCAGGGCTGTAATATTTCCATTTTAGGACCGGCGTTTTAGATCAGATATTTCCTTACAGGTATTAAAACAATGATTATTAAAATTAACAGCGCGGCGGCGGATATCATGTGCTGTATAGATATTCCGGCGTATAAATCCAGTCCTATTACCGTAAGTAATGCTATTGCTATAACATATAAGCCTGCTTTTTTCAGCTGCCATAAATAATAACATCCGATTACTGCTATTAACGAGCACATAATATAAACATAGCCAAGAGCATTATTTAATTTTGGATTTAATGCAAGGAACATATCGAAATTCCTTATGGCAGCTGCCGCTCCGATTATGTTAGATACTATGGTAAGAGTAAGCACTATTTGCAGAGCAATTATCTTACCAAAAGGCGGCTTTAAAGTTTTATTCATTAAATCTTTTGGTGGGGGAGGCTAAAACTTAAACGCCTTTGTGCATGGATCGCATTCGAATTTCAGTTCCTTGCCAAGGCAGCGCCACTTTGAATTGCGTTTTATATGAACATACGCAAGGTCAACCGGCTGGCTGACTACCTGCCCGACCAATGGATTTGTTCCTTCTATGTAAACTTCGTAATAGCTTGGGTCGTCTGATGGCTTATAATAAATTTTCGTAACATTAATCAGCGTTTTCGGATCGTTATCACAGCATGCGCACCATAAGACAACCCGTGTAATATCATTATCTTCAAAGTATGCAATTGTTTTTTCCGCCTGCGCTTTTGTTATCCATGCAAGCTGATCGGAGTATGAAAGCTCCACTGCAAATATTAATAAACAAACGATTAGAATATTTTTCATTTTTTATAAAATTTTAAAATTAATGTTTAAATATAATAAGATATTTATGTATTATCTATTAAGGATATATGAAGGTTCTATTCAAATATTTAACCCCCGAAAGGATTC
>DASXTZ010000379.1:0-2372 GCA_036505135.1 Ignavibacteria bacterium | reverse complement strand
AGCGCTAAATTGGGTATATTTGGCTAAAATGTCGATAATTAAAACTAAAATAATATCTCCATTAATTACTGAAAAAATTGTAATTAGGAAACGGTTAAATGATCTTTTAGAGAAAAATAGCTCTAAAAAACTGATAATGATAACTTCTCCGGGGGGATTTGGAAAAACAACAACTGTTCTTTATTATCTGAACAATAATCATAAACAATATTCCTGGATTCATGTTCATACTGAAATGGAAAATTTTTATACCTTTATAGAATATCTTATTGAAAGCTTAAAAACATTGAATGATACTTTCGGCGAGAGCACTCTTGAAATAAGCAGGAGTTACCGTCAAAGGTATCAGTTTACCAAGCATTACAAAACTGTTGTCAGGGATATAGCCGGGACTTTCATAAATGAATTTGTTATAAGTTTTTCCGATAAGGTAAATATTGTTTTTGACGATTTTGACAGCATAGGAAACCCTAATTGGCTGAAAATATTTTTTTCGGAATTTTTTTCAGG
Source organism: Ignavibacteria bacterium (assembly GCA_036505135.1). Lineage (GTDB taxonomy): Bacteria > Bacteroidota > Ignavibacteria > Tepidaquicellales > OLB5 > DASXTZ01. Next base: position 1,862 of record DASXTZ010000379.1, on the reverse strand, counting down.
CTTACCTTCAAATCTTCAGGTATTTATAACATCAAGGCAAATACCTGCTATCGATACATCTGTACTTACCGCTAAAAGAGATATATTAAAAATCAATGAAGATTTGCTAAAGTTCAATATAAACGAAACAGAAGAATTACTTAAAGATATATATTCGATAAATTCATCCGGTGAAAAAGTTATAGACCTTCAGAAAAAGGTAGATGGATGGGTTACAGGCCTTCACCTCGTTTTACAAACTTATGGCGCTGATTACGATAAAATGAAGCTTGGTAACAGACTTTTATTAAATGATGTTTTTGATTTTTTTACAACTGATGTTTATGAAAGACTTGATAATGAATATAAAAATTTTTTACTTCAAACTTCGGTATTGGATCTTTTTACCCCTTCTATGGTTGATGAAATACTTAACAGAAATGACAGCACCGAAATAATAAGAGAGCTTCAGGACAGGAATATTTTTATCAATCAAAATAGAACAGATCCTTCATTAAATGGTTTCGAAATAACTTACAGCTATCAGGTATTGTTTAAGGAATTTTTAAATGATAAGCTTAATACTACAAAACCCCGGGAATTTATAGATAAACTATTACACAAAGTATTCGATTATTTTAACAGCAAAAATGATGAAACCAACTCTGTTAAATATCTTTTGAAAAGCAGTGACTTAAAGCTCGCCATTCCAATAATCACAAAAAGATTTACTGATTTATTTGAAAAGGGTGAATATGAAATACTTTGGAATTGGATTTCTAATATAGGAGACAGTATTATTTTTTCCAATGCAAACCTTCTTTTTTTTAAAGCAAGGCTGCTGCAATTTTATAAAGGTGAAATTGAGGGTTCTCTTCCCTATTTGGAAAACGCAATTAAGCTATACCGTGATAAAAATGACATTGAGTCATTATTTAAGGCACAAATCCTAAAAACAAGAAATTTAATTAATCTTGGCAGAACAAATGAAGCAATTGAATTATTAAATAAACTACCGCTAAAGAAAACCACAGCAGAAAACAGATCAAGGATATTATATAATCTTTCATTTGCTTATTATATAAATTCACGATATGACGAAGCATCAAAATACCTAACAGAATCGCTTAAAATATGTCAGGATGAAGGGATAAAAAAAGACCTTGTCAATATTTATAAGTTACTTGGTCATATAAATATCGTAAAAGGCGAATATGTAAAATCGAGCCTTTATTATGAAAAAGTACTTGAACAAACCACAGCAACAATAGATAATTTTGAAATATATTGCAATCTTGCCTTGCTTTATGCTCAGTCAGCAGGTTTTGAAAAAGCAAGAAATCATTTAAATGTAGCAGAGCAAATTGTAGAAAAAACTCCAATTCCAATATTCAAAGTTGCTTTTCTGCTTGCAAAACAAGCCGTAAAATTTGAATGGGGTGATTTTGAAGATACTTTAGAAATTCTTGAAGAAATTACTAGCCTGGCCAAAAAAATAAACCATAAATATTATTTATATCTATCTTACCGACTAACTGCAGATACCTATTATCACCTTAATTTGCTGGTAAAGGCAGAGCAGTTTTATGATTTATCATTTGCATACATAGATGATGATAATGTTCTTGAAAAAACTGAATATTCTGTCATGAAGGCATTATTGTTGAAAAAATCTTCATTAAGCGAATCTATAGAAAAAACAATTCTCAAGGCACTGAGCTATTATGAGGAAAATAATTTTACTTTTAATATTACCCAATCGCTGTTATACCTTGCTGATTATTATTATAGAAAATCAATGTTTGATACTGCCAGAAATTATCTTTCGAAAGCCATAAAAACAGCAAAGGAAAAACAGTATTATTCCTTTCTTAAAAGAGAAT
>DASXTZ010000378.1:0-6116 GCA_036505135.1 Ignavibacteria bacterium | reverse complement strand
GGCAGCGAGCTTGTCGGGCTTATTCCGCTGGAGGCAATGCTGATGGCCGCAACCTATTATATACAAAAAGAAGCTTTATTCATACTTGATGAAAAGCAGAAGATTCGCCTGGTAGTTGATAGACTCGGGCTTAATTCTGTTTCACAATTTATACCGGAAAAGAGGATAATAGAATATATGATACAGGAAAATAACAATGAACCGCTGGCATCAATGACGGTCAGAAATTTCATTGAGCTTGTCGGTGCAAGAACTTCTGCACCAGGCGGAGGAAGTGTTTCAGCCTTAGTGGCAGCGCTTGGCGCAGGGCTTGGCGCTATGATGGGCTGGATGAGCTACGGCAGCAAAAAATTCGAACATCTGGATGCTACAATGAGGAAGTTAATTCCGCCGCTTAAGGAAAATATGGAAAAGCTTATTCCAATGATTGACGCAGATACAAATGCGTTTAATGATTACATGACAGCATTAAAAATGCCTAAGAGTACCGATGAAGAAAAAAAGTTAAGATACGATAAAATGCAGGAAGGATTGAAAAAGGCTATTAACGTTCCCCTTAGTGTAATGCGAATAGCTGACTCATGTTGGGATAGCATGATTGAGCTGGCAAAAGTCGGGAATATTGCCTCATCAAGCGATCTTGCTGTTGGTGCACGGTCATTGCAAACCGGTATTTGGGGTGCATTTAAGAATGTTGAAATAAATTTGCCGCAGATTGAAGACAAGGAATATAAAGATGAGGTTTTGAAAGAAGGAAATGAAATATTAAACAGGGCTTCAGATAAGCTTGCTGAGGTTGAGAAAATATTGGAAGGAAGGAAGAAATAAATACAATGCCAACAAGAATTTTAATTAAAAATAATGGCAGTATAAAGGTTTTTGGCGATGATTTTGAAGTAGTAGACCAAAACGGAAACAAGTTTGAATTGTATGGCAGAACTAAAATCTCACTTTGCCGCTGCGGTCAAAGCAATAATAAGCCATTCTGCGATTCTACGCACAAAACCTGCGGCTGGCAATCAGAAGTTGTTGCGTTTGCACTTGAGCCCAAACCCGAGCCTCCGCCGGAATAAAAGTAAAGGTTTATTTCCTTTTATAATGAATCAACCACAGCAAGCTCCATGTTTTTCCTTCATCGGTAGATTGTTCCCAATGCCACCAGAATTCATTCTGCCTGATATTGTTGAATACCATTCTTATGTCAAATTTCCTGCCATCCTTGGCTATTAAGACTTTTGAAAGTATCATTTTACCGTCCTCAAAGCCTCCAGTAAAATCCAAATATAATCCTGTATTATCTACCCATGTTTGCTGCCAAATCTTTTTATTCGGGTTGTAAACAGAAAAACTCTTACCGGTAATTGAATTATCGCTTGTCGAGAAGTTTTCTTCAATTACACAACCACCAAGAATTTTTGAAACCACGTTCGTTCCAAACCTTTGTTCGTTATTTTCGGTCTTCCAATCGAGATTCCACTCGCCAAGCCAGAAGTCGAACTGGGAGTTTTCGGGAGATGTGCAGGCAGAATCCTGTCCGAAAATTGTAAACCCCTGTTGAAAAACAAAACAAGCTGTTATTATTAATAATTTTTTCATTTTATAAATGTCATTTTCTTGGTAAAAGAAAACTGTTTTGTTTCAAGCCTGTAAAAATAGATTCCGCTGGAATAGTTTGAGGCATCCCAGCTAATCTCATAGATTCCGGGTTTTAATTGCTCGTTTAATAATATCATTACTTCTTTACCCTTTATATCGAATATTCTTATTTTAACAAATTCAAAAAAGGCAATTTCAAATCTAAACTTCGTAACTGGATTAAACGGATTTGGATAATTTTGAAACAATTTAAATTCATCCGGGATTTCCGTTCCAATATTTTGTATGCCTATTATTATTTCGTTTAATCCCTGGCCTTCTACTGCCTTATAAAATTTATTAACAGTAACATTGGTATAAATTTCTGTTAATCCCCGCGGCCATTTGATTATTATTGAGTCAATTATTGAAGTAGTTCCAAGTCCCAAATGAACATTAAGCATGTTCATTGAATTGAAGCTGTTTTGAGCATTTACTTCCCTTATCTGCCAGACAGGATTTCCGTTAATTATAGCTTTTACTCTTAAAACTGTTCCTAACGCCGATTTATTAGAGAAATTATTATTTGGGCCTGAACCGACACATTTAATGTTTACCCATTTGTTATTATTATTTGACACATTTCTGTAGAGCCCTTTTGAATTGGTTGTGCCTGCAACAAATAAATCAAGGTCTCCGTCATTATCATAATCACCAGAGCTTGCTCCGTATGTTGTACCGGGAGGCTGGCAAACAGCCAAAGTATCAATTCTTGTAAAAGTGCCATTGTTGTTATTTGTGTAATACCGGCTCGTTTGTCCGCCGTCCCTGGTGAGGAAGCAATCCAGATCACCGTCGTTATCAAAATCACCCCACGTGTTAGCAAGATATGAACCGGGATCAGAAACAATTGTTCCCGCCTGCACCGCTGTCATTTTAACATAATAATAAGGCCCATCGCATCTGTACAGCCTGTTCAAAACGTTTTGTGAATAATTCGTAAGAAATGCATCCAGGTCGCCGTCATTGTCATAATCTATCCAGTTCCAGTTCTGCCCGTCGACAAGGTCGGTGCCGATTATGCCGGTATCTATTCTTTGCAGATAAAAAGGAATTGAATACTCATGCCTGAAATTTCTGTATAAAAAATCTCTTGCAGGATTACCAGTTGCCGGTCCGCTTCCGATAAAAAGATCAATATCACCGTCCATATCGTAATCGGACCATACCGGAACTGTGAATGGTGCAGTAACTGCAGTAACTGCGGTTGAATCAATTCTTGTAAATGTCCCATTACCATTGTTAAAAAAAAGCCGGTTAGTATGAGTAACACCGCCAAAGCCAAATGCCGCGGCAATTACAAGGTCAGCATAAGCATCATTATTAAAATCTCCCCATGCACAGCCCCAGCCTGTATTTGAGGCTGAATCTCCGATTACTCCCGAAGTAACCCTTGAAAACTGTCCTGCACCGTCATTCAAAAAGAGGTGTGAAGAAGGTGCGGGCTGTGTTATAGTTACAACAAAGCAATCGATATCGCCGTCGTTATCGATATCAGCCCAGCTGTTGCCAATAGCATTTCCCTGCAGAGGAAATGAATTTGTTATTTTTACAAAATTTCCATTACCAAGATTTTTAAATATGTCTTTTCTGCAAATGAAAAGGTCAAGCCGTTCATCATTATCAACATCTACCCAGCTGGTTCCTATGTAATTTCCTGAAAGCGGCTCTGTTACAATGGGATTATTTGGGTCTGTAACCTTAATGAAATATTGGGCATAAATATGACAGCCGATGAGGAAAGGAATAATTAAAATAACAGGGCGTGAAAATAAAAGATTGGATTTTTCCAATAAATTTCTCCATAATATTAATGAAGCAAATTTATAGCGGGAAATTATAAGTTATTGTTCGAAATTTGCTTTTTTTGATTGCAGGTGCGAAATCTCTCGGGTGCCATACCATGGTGTTTTTTAAATAAAACGCCGAATGAGCTTAGTGATTCAAACCCTACTAGCTGGCAAATTTCAGTTATTGATTTACCGGAATTTATTAATAATTCTTTTGCTGATTCAATTCGCCTGGTTGTCAAAAAGTTGTGGGGTGTTTGCCCGAAAGCATTTTTAAAGCTTCTTAAGAAATGGTGGGGTGATAAGCATGCAACCTTTGCCAGTGTATCTAAATCAATTTTTTCGGAATAATTTGAGTAAATATAATCTTTGGCATAATTCAGCCTCCTTAGAATTTCCATCCGGGTGGAATATTTTACTGCATTAAGGTTTCCCGCTTTAACAAGAGAGCTTGAATGGATATGAACCATTCTTTCAAGAAAAACATGCAATAATTCATTTATCAAATTTTCATCCGAATTGCCCTCATGAATTAAAATGCGTATATTATTTAACATCCCAATTGTAAAATCATCGTGTGCGTGAAGCTGTTCAAAAAAATTAGGAGCCGGTTTTTCATTTGCGGGCGAATCTAACTGTTCTTCATTGCTGCCCGATAACGAAACAAATACATCACTGACAAAACTTCTGCTGAAATTTATTGTAAAAGATTCAACCTTGTTTTCGGAATTGATTAAACTGTCGTACATGGTGCCATCATTCAGAATTAAATAAGTTTTATTATCAACACCGTATTTAACTTTTGAAGTCTTATAAAATTCAGTTCCGCCGAATGCGCATTTTATTGAAAAAGTAGTCCAGTGAGTTGGATAAGATATGTTTGAATAATGTCCGTTTAGTATAACATTATTTGTAAAGAATTGAGAGTTCCACTTTTCCCAGCTAAAACCCGGCTTGCTTATATCGGGAAAGCGTTTAATTATTTTTACTCTCATTAATTTTTACTTAGATGATAAATAGGGCTTATTTTAAAACCCCCTCTTAAGAGGGGGTTTGTGAAGGTTACTTCCAATTAAAATCAAACATACCGTTGCCCTGCTGTTTTGAGGAAACGTCTTTTTTATCGAATGCCTCTCTTGTCATAAGCTGTATTTCGGCAGCACCGCCTGATTTTAATTCACTGTTTACCTTGCTTAAATAATTTCTATAAATATCATCAACTTTTTTCTGCGCCTCATCCATTTCATACTGCAGTCCGCTTATTCTATCAAGCTGCTGGTCAGTTGGCTTGCCATTATACCAAACAACGGTCACATAAAGCCAGCCAAGGCGCTCACGAAGCCTCTCTTCACCCGTTATCTGTCCTTCTTTTGTGGCAACAAGCGTTTTCCTCAGGTCTTCAAGCTTATCAATAAGAGCCTTTCCTGTTTTTTCGCTGACTTTATCTTCCTTCATCATCTTTTCGGTTTCGCTCTGAACTTTTCCTACGTTCTCTACCATGAAAGCCAGGTCTTCCTGCATTTTGTACAGCCTTAATGAGGTCTCCTGCTGCATCGCAATATCATAACTGGAATGCGGACAGAATGGATGCACTTTTAAATCTAAGTTGCCTTCTATTACCTGAGTTCCCTTAATGAGCTTTAATGTATAAACTCCTTCGGGTACGTACGGAGCCGAGAAGCCGCTTTGGTCAGGCCTTACTGCCTTTGCAACTTTAGGGGGCTTCAAGCGCATATCCCACGTTATCTTGTTTATGCCTTTGCGTTTTGTTCCGGGCAGTGAATTAAGTAAATTACCCTTTGTATCATAAATTTCAAGCCTTACATCCCCTGTAACAACTCTGTCTTTCAGGTAATACATGATAACAGCATCTTCGGTAGCATTTTGTCCGACATAAAATCCGGCTTCATCGGGAAAAGAGCCGCCAAGGAACCCGCTGTAAACATAATTTTGTCTAGTTGGTAGAAATGCAGCCTCGGAATTTAAAATGTCCTGCGTAACATTTCTGTATGGTGTAAGGTCATCAATTACATAGATTCCTCTCCCATGAGATGCAATCAGCAAGTCACCTGTTTCAGGCTGAATTGAAATATCCCTTACCTCAACGTTGGGAACATTTGCATTATACTGCACCCAGCTGATACCGCCGTCAATGCTAATATATAAGCCAAAGGCAGTTCCCGCAAACAGCAGGTTCGGGTTAATAATATCTTGCTTGATCTTATGGGCGTAACCGTTTATATCTGATGTGGCAATTGATGTCCATGTCTTACCCAGATCTGTTGTTTTAAAAATATAGGCCTTATGGTCACCCATGGCATGGTTATCGAAAGTAACAAAAGCTGTATTACGCTCAAACTTGCTTGCATCAATGCTTGATACCCATGCATTCTTAGGGACACCGGTAACATTTTTGGCTGCATTGGTCCAGCTTCCTCCGCTGTTTTCCGTTACCTGCAGATTACCGTCATCTGTCCCCGCCCAAACAACATTAACATCAACCGGGGACTCGCATATTGCAAAAATTGTGCAATGGTTTTCTGCCGATGAATTATCAACCGATAGTCCGCCGGATTCTTCCTGTTTTTGTTTTTCCGGGTCATTGGTTGAAAGGTCGGGAGATATCTTTTGCCATGAATCACCTTTGTTAACGGATTTGTATAAATACTGCGAGCCAACGTAAATTGTCCC
>DASXTZ010000377.1:0-3839 GCA_036505135.1 Ignavibacteria bacterium | reverse complement strand
AATAGAAAAAGACGTAACAACCCTGAAGTATAAATAACTATTCCTTCATTAAATAACTTCTTTTCACAGCCAAAAAGCTTTTTAAAAGCTCCATGTTTTGTTCCGTCAAAAAAATATTGAATAAATACCGAATCATAGTCTTGCAGGCTTATGTCAAAAATTCTTTTTGCAGTTTTCTCCGGCCCGGAAAGAATTTCACTTTCATTGTATCTTCCAATGTAAACAATTTTATTTTTGAGTTTTTGCCCGTTCATATTTTTCAATTAATTTTCTTAACCCAAGCTTGTGCTTTAAAAAATTCTTAATCCCGAAAAACCTGCCATATCTTTTATCAAACTTAAACCTGTCTTTAGAAAGCAGCACTACGCTGTAACCACGCCTGGTAAAATCTTCAAAATATTTTATTTTATTGTGCTTATATTTTAAAAAATCCCTGTTATACCATATGCTTTTATGAGCTTCATAAGGGTTTTCGGGTGTGCCTTCCTGAGGCCAGTGTTTACCAATTGGAACTGTTATAAGCACAAACCTGCTTTTTTGAAGTGCTAGCTCTATTAATTCTTCACCTTCGGCTTTTTCAAAATGTTCTATAACATCTCCGAAATTTACCAGGTCATACTGTTCATCAAGTGTTCTCAAAAAATCTAAAGCATCGACTATAAACAATTTATTATAAAAATACTTGTGATATTCTTTAATATACCCATTATAGATTTCAACACCATCAATTTTTCTCTCCCACCTGCCGTCATATGTTGCATTATCCCATATTTCGAGAAACTCACGGAATAGTATACCCCAGCGCCCGAAGCCAACTCCAATATCAAGAATTGATTTTGGATTTATCTTCCTTACAAGATTGATGTTATATGAAATATTTTGCCAGTTAGATGTTCCCATGTAATTCCTGAGCGAAGCGAAGGATCTTATTAAAACTGTAAACCTTCAACTCAGTTTCCTTCAGGTTTCAATATTTTTCTCAAATAATAATATTGAACAAAGAAAATAAAATACTCAGTAACAACAGATATAAAGCTTGCAGCTTTTATGCCGTATATTGGAATGAAGAAAACATTTAAAATTATATTTAGTATTAAGCCATATAAGGTAATATACATTACAACTTTAAAATAACCCATTCCATTTAGAGTAATACCTGTTAAGTTATTTAGGCCAAGACCAATGAAGCCCAAAGCAAGAATTTTTACTACTACGGATGCATCAGAGTATCTTTCTGTATACAAAATACTGATTACCATGTCGGATAATACGAACAACATTATGCCAATTATTAAACAAATAGTAATTATCACTTTTACATGGTCGGAAAAAAAATTCTTAACAGCCTCTTTATTTTTACTGATTAATGAAACCTGAGTGTATCCTGCAACAAGAAGAAAGGAAAAACCTATCGTCGCACTTTTGTATATTCCATAACCAATATTATAATAGGCAACGTGGTCAAAATCTTTTAGCTTTGAAAGAAGAATAATGTCGATCTTATCATACATGAAATTAAATATTACCGCCAGTCCGAGCGGAATTGCCACTTTGAGAATTGTTTTAATTTCTTTAAAGCTAAACTCTTTAAAGCTGAGCTCTATACCATTTTTATTTAATGCTCTGAATATCAGAAGGAAGTTTAAGAAAAAGCCGGTCAAAATGACCAGCATCAGTGAGCTCAAACTAAACCTGAGGAAATATAGACCCAATACAAACATTAGCAGGATATAAGCCCTGGAAATAATACATGAAATAAATTGGGATTTGAAATCATTTTTCCCCGATAATGCCTTATTACAAATGTTAATTAGTGATGCCTCATACATGAAAAGGAAAACAACAAAAAAAAGAGTTATATCGGTCCCGGGGTAAAGAATTAATTTAAAAATGTATGATAATAGTATATAGAAGGGCAGTAGCAATAACGCAAATATAAAACAGCCGCTAAATAGATGAGAGCCTGCACTAAATTCTTCAGCTGCAATTTCTTTTTGAACCAGCGCGGGAAGACCCAGGTCAAAGAGCATTTGCATTATCATAGCAAATGTGAATAAAGTAACAATTTCCCCGTATGTTTCTGATGCAAATTCACGCGCAAGGATGAGCATTATTATAAATGAATATAGCCTGTCAGAAATGTTTAATAAAAGAACAAACTTGCTATTTGAAAACAAGCTATAGTATTTGCTAAAAATATGCTTCAACTTATAAAATTAACAATGTTTTAAGGATTATTAAATGGATAAATACTTAGTCCTTCTTTTCAAAAGGAATTCCGTCGGCGGCAGGCGGGGTTGATTTGCCAATGAACCCGGCTAAAACTACTATTGTAACTACATAAGGCAGCATCTGTATAAATTGAGTTGGGATGCCTGAGCTTTGGAACTGTAAAGTGAAGCTTTCTGCAAAACCGAATATAAGACAAGCCAGTGCTGCAGGCAGTGGCCGCCATTTTCCTATTATCATAGCGGCAAGTGCAATATAACCTCTACCTGCGGACATGCCATCTGTGAAGCTATGCTGGTCAAAAGCAAGCCATGCTCCTCCTAGTCCGGCAAGTGCGCCGCTTATTAATACGCCGTAATAACGAATCTTTGTAACGTTAATTCCAAGTGTATCGGCAGCTTCGGGATTTTCGCCTACCGCACGCAGCCTCAAGCCAAATCTTGTTTTATTAACCACAAACTGTGAAATTATTATAGCCAATAAGCTTAATAAGATGAACGGATTATTTATAAATGGAATATTAAAGGATTCCAGGCCGCTTATCCTGGCTGAATTACTTGAGCTGTTAAATATTAATTTGCACAGAAACTTTGAAGTCCCAAATGCCATCAGGTTTAAAGCGATACCGCTTACTATTTGATTTGCTTTAAATGTTATTACGGTTATAGAATGAACAAGTGCCAGAAAAATCCCGCCAGTAATACCGCATAAAATTCCTATTCCTATATTGTTCGTGTAGTAAGTGCCAACAGTTGTAAAGAATGCACCGAAGAGCAGCATGCCCTCCAATGCAATATTTATCACTCCTCCTTTTTCAGAGAATGTTGCACCAAGTGAAGGAAGTAAGTACGGAATGGTAATCCGCAGGGTCTGCATAAAAAAAGCTATTGATATCAGGCTATCCATTTTGCGCCGGTATTTTATATTTGAAAGACTTTATTTCTGTTATCTTTGATGTAATAATTACAAATAAAATGATTAGCGCCTGCAGGATTGTTATTATCTCCTTTGGAACCATAGTATTAATAGTAAGCCCTCCGTACTCAAGCATTCCGAAAAATATTGCTACCAGTATTATGCCCCATGGATTGTTTTTTGCCATCAATGCAACTGCGATTCCTATATAGCCTGCACCTTCTGAAAAGCCAAGCTCAAAATAATGTTTATACCCGTTAACAAAATTCATGCCTGCCATTCCCGCAAAACCACCTGAAATTGCCATTGCCAGAAACAGAATTCGTTTAACATTTATCTTGGCAAAGTAAGCAGCATTCAAATTTAATCCTGTTGTTTTAATTTCATAACCTAAAATTGTTTTGTTTATAATAAAATACATTACAAGGCATGCAAGAAGGGCGGCCACAAAACTAAGGTTAAACGGCGAACCTCTGAATAGTCCAAGAAATGAATCGAATCTCAGTAAATATGAATTTGGTGAAATTTCGGGAGAATGGATAGTTGCCGGCACAAGGTAAACTTCATTTACCAGGTAGCTTACAAGAGCAAGAGCAATAAAGTTCAGCATGATTGTATTAATTACTTCATGAGAGCCAAACCTTGATTTTAAGATTCCGGCAATCCCTCCCCATATTGCCCCGCCAATAAATCCT
>DASXTZ010000376.1:0-6776 GCA_036505135.1 Ignavibacteria bacterium | reverse complement strand
CCGGTGAAAGAGTCAAGGTTTCCAAAGGCTCAATAGTGGAAAAGCTGGATGAACTAATTGCGAAAAGTATTTAATGATATCAATTCAAATCTTATATTAATTATTCCCTATAATTTACAAAATGAGTTCAGTAAAAATTATTTTGGCATCTGCATCACCTAGAAGAAAAGAATTACTCGGCTCTCTTTTGAAAAATTTCGGCTTGAATTTCAGAGTTATACCCTCTGATCTTGATGAAATTCTACCCGATAAGTTTTCCAGGCCCGGGTTGTTAGTTTGCAATCTGGCAAAAGAGAAAGCAAGATTTGTTGCAAAAAAAAATGATGGAATTGTTATTGGGGCAGATACAATAGTGATTTTGAAGGGAAAAATTCTCGGGAAACCCGTATCTAAATCAGATGCTAAAAAAATGTTATCAATGTTAAGCGGAAATTTTCATTTTGTTTATACAGGAATTGCTCTTTTAGGCGAAAATAAATCTTATTCCGCTTATGAAAAAACACAAGTGTGGTTTCGCCAGTTGCAAAAGAAAGAAATAGATTATTATGTTGAATCAGGATCGCCTATGGATAAAGCAGGGGCTTATGGTATACAGGATGATTATGGATCAACTTTTGTTTCCAAAATTAATGGTGATTTTTTTAATGTCGTTGGTTTGCCAATTCTTAAAACATATTTGGGATTAAAAAGATTTTTGGAATTAGGAGTTTGATTGTTTAAAAAATATAAGAAGCGAATAATCTTTTCCGTTGTCTTTGGTGCTATTGTATTTCTTGGTTTAAGTATATATGCTAACATGTCAGAGCTTCTTATTGCATTTGGCCAGTATAACTGGATTATGTTTCCAGTAGTTTTGATGTTATCTTTTTGTAATTATCTCACCAGATTTTTTAAGTGGGAATATTATTTGAAAGTATTAAAGATAGAAATCGATAGAAAGATGAGCTTCCTGATATTTTTGTCTTCTTTTATAATGTCAGTTACCCCGGGAAAGATTGGTGAAGTTTTTAAATCTTACCTGCTTAAAGAATATAATGGAACATCCATTAGCAGAAGCGCTCCTATCGTATTTGCTGAAAGAATTACAGATTTTATTTCATTAGTTTTATTAAGCTTGATAGGTGCCTTAATGTATGGTTTCGGGACCACATTAATAATCGGAATTGGGCTTTTTTTCATTTTTGTTGTAATTATTATTAGTTCTAAACGGTTATCGTATTCTATAATAGGTTTCTTCGAGAAATTTCAATTTTTTGCACGTTTTTCGCATAAAATTCATACGGCATATGATAGTATTTACCAAATGGTGCAATTTAAGCAGTTAATTGTTACTGTTTTTTTGAGTATTTTAGCGTGGTTTTTTGAGTGCATGGGTTTTTACCTCGTTTTGAATGGTTTTGGAATTGAAAACTTAACTAACGTTACTATTTTTGTAGCTACATTTATCTACGGTTTTGCAACAATAGCGGGCGCTGTAACTATGCTGCCCGGCGGGCTGGGGACAACAGATGCAAGCATTACAGGATTATTAGTTCTCTTGCAAATTCCCAAGAATTTTGCCGTAGCTTCAACTTTATTAATTAGAGCGGCTACTTTATGGTTTGCAGTAATAGTTGGAATAGCTGCAGTAATTTTTTATCAAAGAGTTTCTCACAGAAAAGTGAGTGAAATAGCATTAGAATCATAATTTATTTATATGGATAGAAAAATTCGGGTTATTATTGCTAAAGCAGGACTCGACGGACACGATAGAGGGGCTAAAGTTATAGCTTCAGCATTCAGAGATGCCGGAATTGAAGTAATATATTTGGGATTACGTCAGACTCCTGAAATGATCGTTGAAGCAGCATTGCAGGAAGATGCTGATGCTATAGGTATTAGCATCTTAAGCGGTGCACACATGACCGTGTTTAAGAAAATACTAGAACAAATGAAGCAGAAAGGGTTAGATGATGTTTTACTTTTTGGCGGGGGAATTATTCCTAAAGAAGATATTGAAAAATTAAAAAATTTAGGAGTAGGAGAACTTTTCACACCTGGCACTCCAACTCATGAAACAATAGACTACGTAAAAGACTGGGTTGGAAAACACAGAAAACTTGAGGTTCAATAATCGGCTTAACCACAATATAAATTAATGTCAATTAAGTTCGGAACAGATGGCTGGCGTGCAGTCATAGCTGATGAATATACTTTCGAAAATTTAAAGAAGATTTCTAAAGCAACAGCAATAGCGTTCGAAAATCATCCAAAAATATCTAATGGTGTAGTAATAGGATACGATACCAGGTTTCTTTCAAAAGAATTTGCTGAGTGTTCTGCAGAAGTATTTGCTAACCATGGTATTAAAGTTTATCTCACTGATTCATTTGTTACCACACCAACAGTTTCATTGCTAAGCAGGAATAAAAAACTTGCCTATGGAGTAATGATTACCTCATCACACAATCCTCCAAAGTATAACGGTTTTAAGCTTAAGGATGAATTTGGTGGTTCAATGGGAACCAGCCATTTATCGAAAATCGAAGATGTCCTCAACAAAACTAATGAGTTTAATTTTGGTAATAATACCCTTGAGCAGTTAACTGAAAAAGATAAAATAGAATTTATAAACGGCAAAAAAATTTTTATTGATACCTTAAAGAATAAAATTGATATTGAAGCTATCAAGAAATCAGGTGTTAAAATTGTTTATGATGCAATGTTTGGCTCGGGGCAGGGGATGATGGATTCGCTAATATCATTAACACCTCTTAGGTCCGAAATAAACCCCTCCTTCGGCGGGGGCAGCCCGGAACCCGTTCAGAAGAATTTAACGGAAATAGCAGAGACTCTTAAAAACGGTAATTATGATATTGGTATAGCAACAGATGGTGATGCAGACAGGATAGCAATTTTCGATGAATCCGGTAATTTTGTTGATGCTCAAAAAACTTTTGCTCTCTTGCTTAAATATCTTGTCGAAGAAAAAAAATTGACAGGGGGAGTTGTTAGAGGTTTTTCAACAAGCGAGGTTATAAATAGAATATGTAATAAATACAATCTGAAGCTTTATACTGTTCCTATTGGATTTAAATATATTTCTGAGCTCATGGTTACCGAAGATATATTGATTGGTGCTGAAGAAAGTGGTGGCATTGGTCTAAAATTTCATTTACCCGAGAGAGATGGAATATTTAATGGAATGTTGTTTTGTGAAATGCTGGCTGTGACAAAGAAAAAACTTAGCCAGTTAATCAATGAATTGGAAACTGAATACGGTAAGTTCTTCTATAAAAGAATTGATCAGCATCTTTCGGGCAATGATCTGAAAAAAGAGCTGATTGAATCCGCCGCAAGTTTAACAGAAGTTGCAGGGATGCCTATACTTAAGAAAGATATGCTTGATGGATGCAAGTTATTCTTTGAAAATGGATGGGTACTCGTGAGAGCTTCAGGTACAGAGCCTCTTCTTAGAATGTATTGTGAAACGATAAATGAAAATAAAACGGATACAGTTTTAAATGATATAATAAAAAAGTTTAAGCTTAATAATAATGAATAAAATTAATTTTTATTTCTTTGTCTTGTTATTTCTTGCTGCTCAATTGATTCTATCACAGCAAAATACATTTAATGATAAAGATAAAAGTCAAACAAATGCATTGAAATCTCTCGATGTAACACAGCAAAAAATTGATTTGCAGAATTTTGATATTTTAAAGCAAATCGAACCTTCTGTCACAACAAATATGATTTTTAACGACCAATTGTATGAAGGTCCGGTTGACCAAGGTAAATATACTGTTGGTCCGAATGATATCTTTTCATTGGGAATCTGGGGAGTAGTTAACCAGCCATTGCCCATTATAGTAAGTCCGGAGGGTTCATTAATTATTCCTTCTGTTGGTGAAGTTAACGTATCCGGCTTAAGCTTGGCTCAGGCTAAAGAAAAAGTCATTGCTGCTGTAAAAAAGAGGTATATATCAGCCGAAATATCTCTAACACTTATTTCTCCACGAAGATTTGTAGTTACAGTTACCGGAGTGGGGCAGGGAACTTATCCTGCATCGGCAGTTATGAGGGCGAGTACTTTAATTGCATTCGTAATGTCAGATAGCGTATCTCTTATTAAATCGAACGTGCAGCCTGGGGAAAGAGCTAATTTTAGCGTCCGAAATATTCAGCTTAAAAGAAAAAATGGTGAAATAGTAAGAGTTGATCTTTATAAATATTTTGCAACCCAGGATGAAAGGTATAATCCTTACTTAAAAGAAGGAGATGTTATAAATCTCCCTAGATATCAGTGGGAGGCAAAATTTATTGCTGTCCAGGGAGCTGTTCAGTTTCCCGGTGTATTTGAATATATTGAAGGTGATGACCTTGAAACGGCATACCAGCTTGTACGAGGTGTTACATCTGTTGCTAATATGGATAGTGTTATAATAGCAAGAATGGATCCTTCTGCCACGAGAATGCAGAAAACTGTGGTAAGCTATGAAGATAATAAACACATGAATCTTGAGCCAAATGACAGGGTAATGTTTATGGCAAGACCTGAGATTAGGCGTGATTTCCGTGCACAAGTACTTGGTGAAGTAGTGAACCCTGGAAATTATCCTATTACATTAAATACAACTCGTCTAAAGGATTTAATAAAAGATGCCGGAGGTTTCACTCCAAGCGCATATTTTCCAAATAGTGAAGTTTACAGAAAACTGGACACTTTTTTTGTTAATCTAAAGAACAGGGATAGTTCTGAATTAGCGTATAATCAAAGATTAAATGATATTATTTCTAATAAAGATGAAAAGGAGTTATTTGAACAGGATATTAAATATAGAGTTGGGCGCGTTAACGTTGATTTTGAAAAACTATATGAAGGTGATGAATCGCAAAATATTATTTTAAAAGATGGAGACATAGTATATATAACCGACAATAGGCAGCAGGTTTACGTTTATGGCCAGGTAAATAGGCCGGGGTTTGTCCCCTACAAAGAAGGAGCGGATTATGAGTATTATATTAAAGCTGCAGGTGGATATGGTGAAAGAGCTCATGAAAATGAAGTCCGTATAATTAAGTTTAAAACCCGTGAATGGCTCGAACCGGATGAAGCAACAATACAGTCCGGGGATTTTGTCTATGTCCCAAAAGAAATAAAAAGAGATTTCGCTTATGATATTGATTTAATATCAAAAGTTGCATCAGTTATAGTTAGTGTTATAACATTAACATTGTTAGTAATTCAATCGCAGAAGTAAAAATTAGAGGGAACTTTGCAAGAAGCAGAAGAAAATTTGAATAACAAACAACCATTAGGATTTATTAATTATTTAATAATATTTTTAAAATGGAAGAAGTTAATTATTTGGGTAACCTTAATAGCAACAATAATATCGATTGTTTTGTTTTTCTTTGTTTTTGATCTTATTTACTTTTCAACTGCAACAATTAAGAGTAGCGGAAAAGCAAGTTTTTTTCTTGGTGGCTTTGAAGGATTACCTGACATAGGGGGATTAGAAGATTTAACAGGAGGAGGTAGATCTACAAGAGAATTGGCTTTGTATCAAGAAATATTAACCAGTAGAAGATGTTTGGAGCCTTTGATAGAAAAATTTCAATTGATGAACAGGGATGAACATAAATATATGGAAGATGCTTTGCGGGATTTTAGAGATAACAAGCTAAAATTAGATTTTGATAAGATTGCTGGCGTTCTGTATATTGGAGTTTACGATAAAAACAAGCAGTTGGCAAAAGAAATGGTAGAGTTTTTGCTGGAAGAATTGAACAAAATAAATATTGAATTGAGTGTTACTAATGCAAGAAACAATAGAGAGTTTGTAGAGAAAAGATATTTTCAGTCAAAGGAAGATTTAACAAAAGCTGAAGATTCGCTTAAATCTTATCAGCTGATTTATGGAATTGCTCCCGATATGCAAGTTAAGGCTGCTGCTCAAACAGCATTCGCGATTGAATCCGAATTGAAAGCAGAAGAAGTAAAACTAGATGTCTTAAAAAAAATTCTTAGCTCCGACCAGCCGGAAGTTAAAACTCAAGAAACTAAAGTCAACTCACTCAAGTCAAAAATTTCTGAAATCCAGAATTCTACTGATTTAAATGAATTACTAAGATTAGGAAATTCTCCGCAAATTGTTTTAAACTATTTAAGGCTTCAGAGAGAAGTTGAAATTCAGACAAAAATTTTAACCTTTTTATTGCCTCTTTATGAACAATCAAAAATAGAAGAAAAACGAGAAACTCCAACTATTATTATTCTTGAAAAACCCTATATTGCAGATAGAAAATCAAAACCCAAGCGATTAACAATGGTTTTTGTTACTATGTTTGTATCTTTTTTTATTATATCTCTAGCTGCAATTTTATATGATGTTTATATTAAGAAAATAATCCTGACAGTAAAAAGCCATAAATGAAAGAATACGTTTCTTTTGAGGTAAAGACCTTAGCGACCTTAGTACTATTTTTATGTTTACCTATACCCTTCTTACTTTATGCCGAAAGTTATAAAATCCTTGCTCTTTTCATAGCAATTCCTTTATTACTTTATGTTTTTTTTACTCTCGAATATAATTTCCGCTTCTATTTAATTTTTTTAATTTTTTTTGGGACCTATATTCATGTAATGGCAAGAATTCAACCCATTAACTTAATTTCTTACATTTTAATAATATTTTTTATTCTCAATCATGATTCTATAGAATTTAATAAACATAAATTACCAGGACCTTTCAAAATAGTATTCTTTTCGTTAATTGGTGCAGTTTTCTATT
>DASXTZ010000375.1:0-2714 GCA_036505135.1 Ignavibacteria bacterium | reverse complement strand
GTGAAAACAAATTTGGAGCAAGGTTACGCTGAATATCTGATACATAATCGGTTGTCAGAGTTATGTCGGGGGTAAAAGATAACCGGAGACGTGCAGATCTATCGACATTAAGCTGTCTCTCGTTTCCGGAAAAAAATTGATTGAAACCTTTCCTCTGTACAAACCGCAATTTAATACCAAAATATTCATGGTTCTCAAATATGCCAACGTCCTGCTGAATATTGTTAAAACCTGTAATGGTATTCTGGTCATTCTGAAAAGTACCGAACTTTAATAAATAAATATTCCTTTGAACAGGATCTTTGCTTTTTTCGGCCACACTTAAATATGTATCAAAGGTAAGATTGTTTATTATTTCTTTTAAAATACTCTTTTTAATTGTGCTAAAAACTCTGGAAGGGACAAGATTTATATTTGCAGAGCTTTGCAAGTCTGTTGTTGGAAACAACTGGTCAGTAGGGCGAATTATTTTAATGTAATCACCCTCAAAGTTCACCAGTATGAATTCATTTTCATCCTGTAAACCGTTTCCGTTCAGGTCGCCAAGATATTTATAATTTCCCTGGCCTATAGGGACTCTTATGAAAACAACTTCCTGCTTTGCTGTCCTTTCGCTTGATACTTTATAAAAAAGGTTTGCGTTAAAAGCCCGGTTGAAAAACCAGATATTGCTTTGTGAAGTGACAAGTATTGTTCTTGAATCTGCAAACCCTTTTTCCTGAAACGCTTGGGTATATTTTCTATCGAAAAGTACAAGGTCAGCGCCCGCGGTTATGAAAGAAGTATTGCGAAGTGCTATCCCATATGTATGTGTAAAAGAATTGGACTGCCTTGCAATTATCCCCAGATTAAACTGGTCATCGAGTCTATAAGTGAAATTATATGAGAGGTCAAAGTTAAATAAATCCGTAACATTCAATCCGGGGCGTACTTCATAAAAACGAAAGCTCGAAGCAGAGGTTGTATCAAAATTTATTGATTTAATTTGTTTATCTTCTCCATTAAAAAGGACATTAAACCGGTATTTTCCAAATTTTGTATTGCCTGATTTATCTTTAAAAGGAAATATTTTATATTCTAATGCACCGTTTTGCCTTATCCAAGTCCCTTTGTAATCAATATTGTTATCACTTGATGAAATATAATCCGCATTGTAAGAAACACCGGGAAGGCTCAGGCTATCACCAATAAACTTGAAATCGACGTTGCCGCGAAGAGAGGTAAAATTATCTCCCCTCTTTAATCTTCCCCCTGCCGTAGTTATAGAAACAAACTGTTTTGGCCTGATTGCAAAGCCAAGCTCATTTGTCACCTCATTCTGATTGGTGCTGTCCTGGATATCCCAAATTCTGTTATATTCAACTTTGTTGAGCCTGTCAACAGAATTATACTGTTTGTTAACATACCTGTTGCGGAATATGAATTGTATATCCCCAAGATTTAAGGTTCCCAGCTTTAACTGCTTAGGATTGAATGCCAGATATGATACGATAGCCCCTCCCCGCGAACTTACATTATCATTGGAAAATAAATTCCTGTTAAAATCACTGACCGTTCCTTCGACGTTCAACGATAATGATTTGGTAAGATTCAGCTGGACACTCATATCTCCTCCCTGGTATGAAACAGGCATGGGCAGGAACACAATTGGAAGGTAGCTCCCTGCACCAACTCCAACAAACTGGTAAGCCTGGCTGCTAAGGCTGAAATAATCGCCTTTACCCTGCCCCACAAATGAAAATGCTACCTGATATAAAGCATTTGTATCGTTAGGTGCATAGCGGTATATGGTGTGAAGCTCGCCATTAATTAGTGTATCGGGAACCTGGACATACAGCCCAAGCGGTATTCCTGAAGTATCTCTTCCTACAAAATTTACTCCTGATTTTGAAGCCTTAAACCTATCGCTTCCCGCCTGTGAGAGAATTGCTCTATCGGTATCATTTAAAATAAAATCAATCGGTTTATCTTTGTCGTCACGTTCACGAAAATATGAAAATGAAAGATTGAGCCTTTCTCTAAATAATGATGTTTTAGTTTGTGCTGCAACAAAGCTTCGTGAATATTTCTTATCGGAGTATTCAAAATCTACAACTATACGAGAGGCATTTGTTATTAATCTTCTGTTAGTAAACTTAACCTGACCCGAGGAGTAATCAATAGTATAATCATTTGATTCTCCCCTTATCATCTGGATGCCGTCAAGATAGACTTTTTCACTGCCGGCGATGACAACTATATTAACTTCATTATCCGCTCCAATTAGCCTGTAAGGACCCTGGACTCCATCTACACCGATAAAGCTGTTAGAGTTAAAGCGGCCGCGTGTTAATGCCCCCGATACAAAAAGACTGGTTTTATCAATTTCAGCAAAGCCCTTAGCTCCCTGCAATTTTTTTGAAAAGTTGAAAAACTCGCTGCCGGAAAAATTTACGTCAATATCGCCAAGGGTCGTCGTAATATTGCTTGTTCTCAGCTCAACAAATACTTTATCTATCTCCTGAAGCTTTTGAGTATTGCCTTCCGGCTGGATCGGTGTGTTTTCATCAGTTAATGCAGCAGTAATATCTATATCCTTTGAAAGCTTTCCTGTCATCTGCAGGCGGAAACCCGATTGGAGTGTAAGGTCGCGGTTATTACCTATGGTAAATCCGCGGAAGATACTTCCCGATTTTTGAAGGTCGCTCCCCGCAAAAATGTCTTCTATGAAATCC
>DASXTZ010000374.1:0-7749 GCA_036505135.1 Ignavibacteria bacterium | reverse complement strand
GCATAATGTAGCCTGCAGCAGCCTATAAAAAATTGGAATTTCCCAGACCTGATTAATATACTGTTTTAGACTCTTCATATCAAATAAGTTTACTCAAGTTGACTGGACCCGTAATTATTATGCAATTCAAATTATATTTTTTGAATAAAAAATAAAACCCTAATTTAACTCAATTAACTTTTCTTTGCTTGTTTCTCCTTTAATGATGTTAATTCTTGATTTGGATATTTTGTAATGTTTGCTAAGCAATTCAATAACTCTTTCATTTGCTTTTCCTTTTTCCGGCGGGACTGATACCTTTACTTCAAAATAGTTTTCACTAACTTCTATAATTTCATTTTTCCGGGAATTGGTCTTTACTTTAACTTTAATAGTCATTGATATATGAACGGACTAAGTTGCATTAATTTTATAATAAATGAAATAAAAAAGCGGATATTAAATCCGCTTTTAGTTTCAAATTATTTTTTATACTTATGCATTTGCAGGGGCTTCCCCGGCAGGAATCTCAACAACCTTTTTCTTCTTAAATCTTGCCATTACGTCATCAGTCCATGAATATATTGAGGGAATAACAACCAGTGTCAAAAATGTGGATACTGATAATCCGAAAATTATTGCAACACCCATCGGCCTCCAGAATGCGGTATTTTCGCCTCCAATTACCCAGCTAAATGAGCGCCAGTCAAAATCAACCCCGGTGGTAAGCGGCACTAAGCCTAATATTGTACATGCAGCGGTTAAAAATACCGGTCTTAACCTGATTATACCTGCCTGTACCAGAGACTCATCTCTTGGAACACCTCGTTTCATCAAAACCTTCTGGAAATCAAGCATAACAATTGCATTACGGACCACAATACCTCCAAGAGAAATTACCCCGATACCGGTCATAATAATTCCAAATGGTGTACTTGTTAAAAGCAAACCCAGGAAAACACCAATCAATGAAAGTAACACAGAAAACATTATTATAAGAGGAGTTCTGACTGAATTAAACTCCATGACCATAAACAGAAAGATCAGCAATAATGACATCATAAATGCCTTTCCGAGAAAATCAGATGATTCCTGCTGGTCTTTTGATTCACCTGTATACACAATATTATACCCCCCGGGAAGCTTAAAGCCGGCAAGCTTTGCCTTAACATCGTTCAGCACATCGTTTCCAAGCCTGCCTTCGGCATTAGCAGAAATAGTTACCACACGTTTCTGGTCTTTGCGGTTTATCGCTTCGATTCCGCCGGCAAACTGTATCTTAGCTACAGAGGTTAAAGGAATATTTTTATTATCCCTGTTTGCAATGAACAGGTTTTCAATTGAACTTACATTATCACGCTGCGACTTATCAAGCCGGACTGTAATATCATATTCATCTTTACCCACCCTGAATTTGCTTGCGGCAGTTCCGTTTATTGCGGTTCTTATTGTCGAAGCAATTGACACAGTGTTCAACTTATAAAGAGCAGCTTTTTCTCTATCTACTGTGATTTTTATTTCAGGACGCGCTTCATTGAAATCATCTTTTAGGTCTTTAAGGCCGGGAATATCTTTAATGTTATCTTTAATCTGCTCGGATAGCTTGCCAAGCTGTATAAAGTCATCGCCTGAAAGCTCAATATTAACCGGTGGTCCCGTGGGAGGGCCGTTCTGCTGCTTTTGCAGCCTTACATCAGCAGTTGAGATACCATCAATTGAATTTCTTATTTCCTCAATTGTCTTAAATGAGTTTTGCTCTCTTAAATGTTTATCCTTAAAGTTAAGTGTGATCGTGCTTACATTCGATTTATTCGCACCGCCGGTGAATCCGCCGCCAATTTCTGTTCCGACACTTGAAACATAGTATTCAATATCTTTATATGGAGCAAGCTTTTCTTCCAGCTGCCTGGTAACTTTATCGGTATTTTCAATTTTAGTGCCTATAGGAAGCGTGATATTTATAAGTGCCTGTGAAGGCTCTGTGCTTGGGAAGAACTCAATTCCGTTATTGAACATTCCGTAAATAATAAACATAAAAATAAGAAGTCCCACAGTTGCGCCAATAGTAGTTTTTCTATGCCGCAGGCTCCACCTAAGAGCTTTTTCGTAAGATGCTAATGTTACCCCAAAAAATTTCTTATCAAAGGCTTCGATAAACCTGCTTATTGGCCTGAATTTACGCTTTGCTTGTTTTTCCTTTTGCTCTTTGACATGTATGAATACAGCAGCCTGCACGGGGCTGATAACCATAGCTACAAACAACGAAGATAGAAGGCAGACTATCAGGGTAATAGGCAGATAGCGCATAAATTCACCTACAATACCCGGGAAGAAAAGCAGCGGGAAAAATGAGGATATAATTGTAAACGTTGCAATAGTTACAGGAAAAACAACTTCGCGCGGCCCTTCTAATGAAGCTGAATAGGGGTCATAGTTCTCCTTGTCCTGAAGCCGGTAAATATTTTCCATTACTACAATGGCATCATCAACAATTATTCCAAGCACAAGTATAAGTGTAAACAGAACTACAATATTAAGAGTAACACCCATTACGTTTAGTATAATGAATGAAATAAGAAACGAAAGCGGGATGGAAGTTGCAGTTAACAGTGCATTCCGTAGGCCCAAAAATAATAACAGAACAACCACAACAAGAACGACACCCGTTATTATACCATTTTCAAGCTCATGAACGGTATCTTTAATATGTTTTGACTGGTCACCTGTTAAGCTGAATAAAATGCCGGGAGGCGTGGTTTTCTTTTGTTCTTCTACCAGCTGCTTAACATCATCGGCAATACGTATAATATTTTCACCGCTTTGTTTCTTTATAACCAGGGTTACTGTTTCGTTGCCATTTTCACGCGAGTAACTTGTCCTGTCTTTGTAGCTGTAAATTACCTGTGCAACATCACGTAAATAGATATTTTTAGCTTGGTTTGATTTAATAACAAGGTCGCCAAAGTATGCGGGATTTTCAACTTCACCGGGGATACGTACCAAATAGCTTAATGTCCCGATATCTACTGCACCACCCGGTATATTCATATTCTCAGCAGAAATAGTATTTGTAATATCATTTAAGCTGAGATTGTAGTATTTCAGCCTGTCTGCATCTACATTAACTTTAACTTCACGTTCAAGGCCGCCGCTGACCTCTGCGCTTAAAACTCCGGGGACACCTTCAATTTTTGAGCTAAGGTCATCGGCTATTTCTTTTAACTTTGCCAATCCATAATTACCCGAAATATCCACATACAGCATCGGGAACTCGGAAAAATTTATCTGTGTAATCTGCGGCTCTTCAATATCAGCCGGCATATCAGTCTTTGCTATAGAAACCTTATCTCTTACTTTTTGAACAGCATCATCAACTTTCACATCAGGGTTGAACTCAACAACGACTGATGAAAAACTCTCCCTTGATATTGATGTTACACTTTTAATATCGGGGATTGCCTTAACCTGCTTTTCAATTTCCATTGAAACCAGCTTTTCAATCTCTTCAGGCGAAACTCCGACATATATTGTTGAAATAAAAACGTATGGTATTTCAATGGACGGAGCAGATTCGCGGGGTAAAGATGAATATGCAAATATACCGGCTATTACTATTATAGCAACAAATATATAGATTACAACTTTATTATCAACAAATATTTTGAAAAACTTCATATTAATTACTAATGATTAATTACTAATTATTGAATTTCCTGGACTTTTTCTTCATCTTTCAATGACTGATACCCTTCTGTAATAAGCTTCTCGCCGGGGTTCAGGCCGCTTTCTATCATCACATTATTTCCTTCTCTGGCTCCGATTTTAAATACTCGTTTTTTAGCTATATCGCCTTCCAATACGAAAACATATTGTTCATCACCATTATCAATTATTATATCCTGCTGAATCACTATTACATCTTTTTTCTCAAATTGCGAAATCTCAACATTAGCATTCATACCTGATTTAAGAATTCTATCCGGGTTATTGATAACCACTTCTATTTCAAACGTTCGGGTTTGTGCATCAAGTGATGGTGCGACGTAGTTAATAGTACCGTCAAACTCAGCCCCAGGGATAACGTCGACGGTAATGTTTACGTGTTGTCCCAACTTGATCTTGGTCAGGTAACTTTCAGGCAGGCCGGCAGAAATTTTTACCCGTGAAATATCTATTATACTTAGTATAGGCACGCCGGAATTTGACATTTCACCTTTGTTCATGTATTTATCTTCAACAATACCGCTGATTGGCGTTGTTATACTGCCTGTCCATATTCTCCTTCTGATTACATCAAGGCCGCGCTCAGCTGCTTCAAGCTGCCATTTTGCTGTTAAGTACTGCATTTCGGTAGTTGCATTTTCTTCATAAAGTTCTTTCTGTTTTTCATAGTTTACACGCGCAAGCTCAACCTGTGCTACCGATTGGTTATATGTAGCAACGTCGACATCTTTCTTCAATGAAACAACAGTTTGCCCCCGCGATACATGAGTACCTTTCTCTTTTATGCTGGTAATAAGTCCGCTTATTTCCGAAGATACCTTGGCTGAGGCGTAAGGCTTAACAACACCCGTAACTTTATAAATATCTTTAAAAGTGGTAGTGCTCAAAACCTGAGCTTTTACCAGAGGAAGCTTCTTTTCCTCTTGTTTTTGGGGGGTATCCCCGTTTCCTTTTCCGCACGATATAAACAGAAGAGAAAACATCATGACAATGACTGCGAATATTATTGATCTCATATAATTATATTTGGAAATTTTATCTTTCAAGTAATTGTTCTAAATCTGTTCTTGCAACAAGGTAGTCATAAATTGCCTGCACATATAATAATTTCACCTGGCTTAAGCTAAGCTCGGCATCAACAACGTCTATCTGGTTTAGCACACCTGCTTTATAGCTTGCAGTAGCAAGCTCAAGACCGCGTTCAGCCTGCATCACAAGGTCCTTCTGGGCTTTTATACGGTTTTTTGCATCCTCGATTCTAAGCAGCACGCTTTCTGCCTGAACTTTTAGCCCTTCTTTTACCTGTGCTATGCGTTCTTCTGACTTTCTGACTTCTATAATAGACTGGTCTTCTTTATAGCTGTTCCTGAATAAATTCAGGTCCCACGATAAGCCAATCCCGGCTGTGAGAGAATTAAAGAACCTGTATCTGCTGATACTTGTTTCATCATTTTCATTTGCCTGGAGCGAATATTGACCAAAGAGGTAAAGCTTTGGCAGGTAATTTGCATAATCAACATCAACAAGCTCTTCATTTATCTTTTTACTAAGCTTCAGCTGTCTTATTGCAACATTCTTTTCAGAGATATTCCTTATTATACCATCGGTGGAACCCCACACTTCGGTGCTGTCATATATCAGGTACCCCGTTGCATCAACCTCGGCTCCGTCCTTAAGCCCAATTGTGTTTTTAAAAACTTTTTTTGCAATTTCCAGATTATTTTCTGCCTGTGTAATCTGGGGGCGCAGGGTTTCAACCTTCACTCTCGCTCTTATAACATCATATTCAAGTGCAACTCCGGCCCTGTTTCTGGCTTCAACTACCCTGAGATTTTCTTCTGAGTTCGCAATGCTTTGTTTGTTAAGCTCTACGACTTCTTTTAAGAGCAGGACATTGTAAAAAGCCTTTGTAACATCGGCCTTAATTTTTGATTCAATCTGGTTTACGCTCTCATCCTGCAAGCGCGAGTAATACCTTGCTATCTTTATGCCGTTCATTACCGGGGTTCCAAGAAAGGGAATCGGTTCACTTACGTCAAGTGTAGTTACTATACTGTTATCAGTTCCGAGTTCAATTGTTTGCCCGAAGATACTGATAGTTTGTTTTTTAAATGCTCTTACATATCTTGAGCTGAGTGTAAAAGTCGGAACAAGATTTTCACTGTAAACCTCCGATACTTTTTTTTCTGCTTTAAGCTTATCAAGCTTTGCAATAACATAATCGGAGTTATTTTTTTTGGCTAATCGTATAGCTTCTCCCAAAGTTAGCTTTTGCTGTGAAAATCCCTGTGCCGCAAACAGAAGCAATAAAGCTGCAAAAAATATAGCTCTCATAGATTTATTGTAGTACGTTTTCAAATAGCTTTTTAGTGTTAGCGTATTTATCTTTCCCGGTCTCGGTCAGGATCCCGTTAAAGAAAATTTCAGCGGTGATTCTTATCGCATCGTGGAAAGAGTATTTTGAGTTTAAGATAAACTCCCCGTGAGTAACAGCATCGATAGCTCCTATCATTGCAGCTATCAAAATCTGAGTTGGAACGTTCTGGACAAGCTTTTCTTTTTTCCCCTGCTCAAAAAGGCGCGACAATACATTCATCAGCTTTTTTTCTTTTACTTCGTTGAACCTGTTTAAACAATGCGGAGCATGAACCTGCAGGTCTTTGAACCACATTGGGCTGCAATTCATCATCATTGATTTATTAAGGTTTATCATCTTCAAAAATTTAGCAATTGAATCCACGTTTGATTCAACTATTTCATCTATTTTTTCATGCATTGTATCCAGGCGCATATCACAAACTGCCTGAAGGAGATCCTCTTTGGATGGAAAATGCTTGTAAATGGTTTTTTTGCTTATCTGCAGGTCGCGGGCAATTTCATCCATGGTGGTTTTGTAGAAACCTTCGGTTATGAACTTAGCGTGGGTAAAATAAAGTATTTTTTCTTTTTCAGATACTTGTTCTGCAGCCATGAAAAATGGAAACTATTTTCGTTTCTTAAGTTTCCAAAATAATTAAATGTTTTCTTTATGTCAATATCGTAATATTTCTTTTCTCTGTATTTTTTGCAATATGAATTAATTAGTTTTGTAATCGAATGAATCCCGATGAAATAAATCTCAAGAAACGTGCTGCCCTGATATCTCTAATTATCGGTTTTTTAATGTTTTTTGGCAAGGTTGGAGCATATATATTAACAGGCTCAGCAGCTGTTCTTTCCGACGCATTAGAGTCGGTTGTTCATATAATAGCCACCAGTTTTGCATTTTACAGTCTTTTATTGACAACAAAGCCTCCTGACAGAGAGCATCCATATGGCCATGGCAAAGTATCTTTTTTTTCGGCTGGTTTTGAAGGGGCTTTAATTATAATAGCGGCATTTTCAATAATATTTTATGCAGTAAGAGATATTATTTACGGCAGGGAAATCTCTTCTTTAGATATAGGTGCTGCCATTATAACGGGTGCATCAATTACAAACCTAATATTGGGCTGGTACCTGGTTAGAGTTGGCAGGAAAACAAAAAGTATAGTTCTGGTTGCGGATGGGAAACATGTTTTGACAGATTCCGTAACAAGCTTTGGTGCTGTTGCTGCTTTGATTTTAGTTCTACTTACGGATATAAAACTTTTTGACCCTATAATTGCTATAATTCTTGCTTTAAATATTTTATGGACCGGAAAAGACCTTGTGCGTGAGTCAATTGGCGGACTGATGAATGAACAGAATAAAAAGATAATTGAAGATATAGCTTCGGCCGTTAATGAGCATAGAAAATCAAATCCATATTGGATTGACCTGCATAAGTTAAGATACTGGAAATCAGGCGACAGATATATGGTTGATTTTCATCTTACCGTTCCTTACTACAGCACGGTTGAAGAATGCCACAGGGAAATGGAAAAGCTTGAATCATTATTGAAAAGAAAGCTTGATACAGAGGATTTAGAGCTTTTGATACATTTAGATCCCTGTAAAAATAACTTTTGCAAGATATGCAGGCATCATGCATGTCCCGTGAGATTTGAACAGCAAAGGCAAGATGTT
>DASXTZ010000373.1:0-6035 GCA_036505135.1 Ignavibacteria bacterium | reverse complement strand
ACATTTATGAGCGGTGTTACTTTTAAGGAAGATAAGCTAAATGGTTTTGCAGCGGGTAACACTCTCAGTTCAACTATTGGCAAAACAGTTAACGGCGGAACAAGCTGGGCATCGCAACCGGTAGGTTCAGGTGTAGGCGGTTATTGTAACTTAAAATGGGTTCATGGAACTAACATTGTTTATTTGGCCGGCGCTACAGGAGCTTCAGGTGTGGTTAAGAGAAGCACTGACGGCGGTGCTACCTGGACTCAAATGACAACTAACGGTATTACCGGTATCACACACATGGAATACTTTAAAGAAGCTAACAATGTAATCCACATATATGCTGTAGCCGGTGATGGAAGCATTATAAGATACCGCGATAGCAGCCTTGTAACTGGAATTGACCCCAATAATTCAAATGTTCCAACTTCATTTGTATTGCAACAGAATTATCCAAATCCTTTCAACCCATCAACAACTATTAAATATTCTGTTCCAACTGCAGGAAACGTATTGGTAAAGATATACAACACGCTTGGAATAGAAGTTAAAACAGTAATCAATAAATTCCACACAACCGGAAATTATGTAGAAATAGTTGATATGGACGGTTTTGCATCGGGTGTATATTTCTATACAATGCAGGCAGGTGATTTTAAGGATACCAAGAGAATGATTCTTGTTAAATAGAGAAGTGGTGAAGTGTGAACTGGTGAATTAGTTCATCAGATTTATCAGATTTATCAAAAAGGCCTGGCTGAAAAGCCGGGCTTTTTTTTATTCATACTCAAAACTTTTAAATATTATTTTTTTGTTAATTAATAGAACGCGGGAAATGCAGTATGTTCTACCCACGTATTTTATTCATAATGTTAAAAAAAAATGCGGATTTTTAACTCATTTCACCAAAAAGTTAACATTTTTTAACTTGTAATTTCTATTGGTCAAGAGTATATTAAAATAATTAGAAGTTATTCATTAATCAAAATTTTACTAAAATGAAAAAAACTATATTGTCTTTAATGATGGTTATGCTAATTATTAGTATAACCAACTCCCAATGGGCAGAACAAACATCGGGTCAAACAACTGTTTTGTATTCGGTATCTGGTGTGGATGACAATAACGCATGGATTTGCGGCGCAGGGGGCAAGGTTTTACGCACAACCGACGGTGGAACTACATGGACACTGGTTACAAATCCAACCACTTCGCCCCTCTATAATATTTTTGGGGTCGATGCAAATACTGCTTTAACAACGTCTTCGCC
The DNA here is from genome assembly GCA_036505135.1 of Ignavibacteria bacterium. Classification (GTDB taxonomy): domain Bacteria; phylum Bacteroidota; class Ignavibacteria; order Tepidaquicellales; family OLB5; genus DASXTZ01. Next base: position 4,780 of record DASXTZ010000373.1, on the reverse strand, counting down.
TGCCGCAACATTTGTCTACAGAACTACAAATGGCGGAACTAACTGGACGCAGGTATTCACACAAGCTGCTGGTTTTATAGATGCTATCTGGATGACTACTCCACTTAACGGTTTTATGTATGGTGACCCGGTTGGCGGAAGGTGGTCATTGTGGAAAACTACAAATGGGGGAATTAACTGGGACTCAACCGGTTTATACATTGCCCAGGTGGGCGGAGAGGCCGGTTGGAATAACGCACTGTTTAATTTAGGAACCAGCTTTTGGTTCGGCACTAGTACCGTTAGAATTTACAACTCAATTAATAATGGAGTTACCTGGACAGCCCAAACAACCCCTGCAGCTAATCAATATGCCGTATGGTTCAATACACCTCTAACCGGATTGGCGGGAGACGACGCTAATATGTTTTCCACTGTTAATGGAGGTACAACGTGGACCTCAACATCGCCGCCCGGCACGAGCAACGTTTCAGGAATAACTGGTGTAGGTGTTATCTGGTGGTTTACAAGACAGTCTACAATTATTTACAGGTCAAATGATAACGGAGCAACATGGGTTACCGAATACACTGCACCGGCTGGAAATTTCTTCCACATTATAAAAGCCAGAACGGGTAACAGGATCTGGGCTGTAAGGTCAAATGGCGGCATAAGCAAGTCAGACGGAGTAATTGGGATAACACCAATATCAGGTGAGGTTCCAACAGCATATTCATTATCACAAAACTATCCAAATCCGTTTAACCCGTCAACAAAAATTGATTTTGCAATACCAAAGTCTTCTAATGTTGTTTTAAAAGCATATAACATTTTAGGAGAAGAAGCAGCAGTAATTTACAGCGGATACCTTGCCGCCGGAAAATACAGCGCTGATTTCAATGCGAACAACCTGGCATCGGGAATTTATTTTTATACGCTTAATGCCGGAGGGTTTACCGAAACAAAGAAGATGTCGCTTATCAAATAGATTTATCAAATTTGTAAAATTAAGCCCGGTAATTAGCCGGGCTTTTTTATAATCTTGAAATGCCAAGACTGTTTAATTATATTGTTTTAGTTTTCAGGGAAGTCAAAATGAAAAAGAATATTTTCCTCTTTTTACTGATCCTATTTCTGCCCTTCAATTCAGTTAATTCTCAATGGATATTTGCAGGTTCTGTAAGCGGAGTTGGTCCTGCTCCTGTTGTTTCTACTCCAAATTGCAGCACACTAGTAATAGGCGGCGGAACAACCGGGCAGCCGAAAATATTGGCTTCAACAAATAACGGCCCCTTAATTGATATAACAGGGAATATTTCAGGAGCGGAACTTACCTGCATATGGGCAAAAAACAGAGACACAATTTTTGCAGGCGATGGAGGGAGTCCCGGCGGTGGAGGCGGAAATGCAAAAGTTTGGAGAACAATAAATGGCGGTGTAAACTGGTCAGTTATATTAACAACGGGCGGCACAACAGGATTTATAAATGGTATCGTATTTGAAAGGCCTGCGCTGAGATTCGGAGTGGTTTTTAGCGACCCGCCAGCAGGTTCAGGCCCCGCCTGGTATGCTAAAACCTGGAACGGTGGTGAAACTTGGACAATATTTTCAGGACAATTTGGGATACAAGTTTTGAATTCAGTTTTTTGCGTAGATAGCCTTCTTTTTGGATTTGCTCCTAACGCTTCACCCCCTCGAATCTATTACACATCCAATGGTGGTACTAACTGGAATACTCCAACGGTTACAGGAGTATCGGGAATTGTCACAAGCATTGCGTTCAGTAACGATAAGCTAAATGGAATAGCAGGCACTAGCGCAATGACTACAACAATAGGAAGAACAACGAACGGGGGGGTCTCATGGTTTGCACAATCAATTGGAAGTGGTTTAGCAGGATATTGCAATATGAAATGGATATGGGAAAGTAATACCTGTTTTCTTTCGGGTACTACAGGTTCAGGCGGCTGCATTAAAAGAAGCACTGATGCAGGATTATCGTGGTCAACGATGACGACGGCTGGATTATCAGGTATAGCTCATTTTGATGCGAACCGGGAAAGCTCAACAAGTCCGTTTGGCACAGCAATTATTTCTGATGGTTCCCTGATAAAATTAGCTTGCCAGCCAGTCGGCTTAAGCTCAAATAATGATATTCCTGAAAATTATTTTCTTTATCAAAATTATCCGAATCCGTTTAACCCGGTCACGGAGATTAATTTTTCAATCCCAAAACAGACGTTCATTAAAATAATGGTTTACGATATTTTAGGAAATGAAATTAAGCTTCTTATCAATGAGATTAAGAATGCAGGGAACTATTCTGTTGAGTTTGACGGCTCGGACCAGCCTTCAGGGGTGTATTATTATAGGCTGTTGGCGAGTAATTTTACGGATACGAAAAAGATGATGCTGATAAAGTAATGCTGTAGTAAAACTTCCGAAGTCTTAAAGACTTCGGAAGTTTAATTTTTTTATTAAATTTTATCTGCAATATATTGCTTAATATTATCCTTATTTATTCTTTCCTGTTTCATCGAATCGCGGTCACGGATTGTGACAGTGTTATCTTTTAATGTGTCATAGTCAATAGTCACGCAATAAGGTGTTCCGCATTCATCCTGCCTGCGGTAACGGCGGCCAACAGCCCCGGATTCATCATAAAACACCTTAAATGATTTTTGCAGGTCATCTGTTATGTTTCTGGAAATTTCCTGAAGCCCGTCTTTATTAACCAGTGGAAACACTGCACACTTTACAGGAGCAAGCTTATTATGAAGCCTTAATATGGTTCTTTTTTCAACTTTCCCGTCTGCTGTCGGAGCTTCGTCTTCATCATAGGCATTGCATAAAAATGCCATGAATCCGCGTGAAGCGCCTGCCGAGGTTTCAATTACAAATGGTATAAAACGCTCTTTGGTTTGGTCGTCATAATATTCAAGCTTCTTACCCGAGAATTTTGCATGCTGCGAAAGGTCAAAATCGCTGCGGTTGTGAATGCCTTCCATTTCACCCCAGCCGAATGGAAATTTAAACTCAATATCCACTGCGGCTTTTGCATAGTGAGCCAGCTTATCCGAGGGGTGAGGCGCATATTGAAGGCTCTCTTTTTGCATACCTAGCTCATGATACCATTTCATCCTGATATCCTTCCAGTATTCCCACCATTTTTCATCTTCACCGGGCTTGACAAAATACTGCATTTCCATCTGCTCAAACTCACGCGTGCGGTAAAGAAAATTTTTTGTATTTATCTCATTACGGAAAGCCTTTCCTATTTGTGCTATACCAAATGGAAGCTTCTGCCGGGTTGAGTCTTTTACATTACTGAAGTTTACAAATATCCCCTGCGCGGTTTCGGGTCTTAAATAAACAACGGAGTCTTCACTTTCAATTGCGCCAATGTAAGTTTTGAACATAAGATTGAACTTGCGTGCATCGGTAAACTTACCTTCCTGCTGGCATTTTATTGCTTTCCTGCCTTTGTAGGCATTACTGCCGCATTCAGAATCTTCAATCTGGTCAGCACGAAAACGGGCCTTGCATTCCTTGCAATCAACCATTGGGTCGGTAAAATTTTCCACATGCCCCGAAGCTTCCCAAACTTTCGGGTGCATTAAAATTGCCGCATCAAGTCCTTCTATATCTTCACGGTAGGTCATATGTTTCCACCATGCCTGCTTAAGGTTGTTCAGCATTTCCACTCCAAGCGGGCCGTAATCCCAGCATCCGTTTAAGCCACCGTAAATTTCAGATGATTGAAAAATAAAGCCGCGTCTTTTAGCAAGCGATACTATTTTATCCATCACGGCGGTGCCAGCTAAATCGTTTTTAGTCAAGTCGAGAAATTTTAATTAGTAAAGTGACAAAGATAAGATATTGCGATATGTTAATAAATGACTTAATATTCCCTTTCTATAGGTTATACTTAACGCACCCCTTATACTCCGCATCCACCCCTCTCAAGAGGGGAATTTTAATTTTCATTCCATTATTTACATTGTAACTTCATTCACTAATAAATATTTTGTCTTTTTCATTCTAACTAAAATAAATAATTGCAATACGACCCAATAAAGGACAAATTAGGCAGAATTGTTAAAAAATCGCCATTTTTAAGGAAGATTTTTTATAAATTGCTTGGCTTGATGTTCCTGCGTGAGTGGTATGTTAAACGAAAAATAAAAGAGCTTTACAGGAATAAACCCCCCAAAGACATTCTGGATGCCGGCTGCGGATTCGGGCAGTATTCTTATTTTATGGCAAAGAAATTTCCCGCTTCAAACCTGCTGGCAGTTGATGTTAAAACCGATTATCTTGCAGACTGCAAATATTTTTTTCGCAAATCCTCTCTGCTGAACTCTGATTTTCAGTATGCTGACCTTACCGATATAAATTATGATAATGAATTTGATATTATCTTATCGGTAGATGTTATGGAACACATAAGAGATGATGTTGGTGTATTTAAAAGATTTTATAGGTCATTGAAAACGGGTGGAAGAGTATTGATAAACACTCCCTCAAACCTTGGCGGCAGTGATGCGCATTCTGATGAAGATGAAAGTTTCATCGGTGAGCACGTACGGCTGGGCTATTCAAGGGAAGACATTACTACGAAACTAGAACAGGCCGGATTTAAAATAGAAAGCTTTGACTATACATACGGCAAGTGGGGCAAGCTCTACTGGAAGCTTGGTATAAAATACCCAATGCTGATTCTGAATAAATCGCTGCTGTTTTTTATAGCTCTTCCTTTCTATTATTTGCTTACAATTTGGTGGACATTGCTTTTCATGTG
>DASXTZ010000372.1:0-3162 GCA_036505135.1 Ignavibacteria bacterium | reverse complement strand
CTATTACTTTTGATAATGTGCATGTACCAAAAGAAAATTTGATCGGCACAGACGGCAGGGGTTTTTTAATTGCAATGAAAACCCTTGATGCAGGAAGACTGGGGCTTGGCGCTGCGTGCCTGGGCGCTGCAAAAGAAATGCTGGCACTTTCTACAAAATATTCGAAAGAAAGACATCAGTTTGACCATCCAATCAGCAGCTTTCAGGCCATACAATTTATGCTTGCTGAAATGGCATCGCTGATATATGCTATGGAATCCATTCTCTACAGGACTGCCGTAGATTATGACCTGAAAAAAAACATCAGTACTCATTCAGCAATTGTGAAGCTGTTTTGCTCTGAAGCTGTTGACAAGGTTGTAGATTTCGCCGTGCAGATACATGGAGGAATGGGTTATTCAAGAGAATATCCTATCGAGCGCTTTTACAGAGACGCAAGAATTAACAGAATATTTGAAGGAACTAACGAAATACAAAAAGGCATTATTGCAAGAGATATTCTGAAGCGTAATGGAGTAATGTAAAAAAAATTAAATATCAAAAATCAAAATCAGCAATAAGCTTAACAAGTGAGATGAAAAATAAATTATCGGTATTACTTATTATTTTTCTTGGGGGGTACTTTTTGGAGGGCTGCCTTTCGGTTGAGACTAAAGAGTATTCTTTCAAGCTAAAAGGGGATAAATCAGGTGATGGAAAAATAAAATATATTAATATAATGCGCAGTTCGGATTCGCTTGGAACAGTGGAATCCGATTATAACGATTTGATTGATAATTATCTCAACGGGAATAAGCTGGAAAGCGAGTTAACCGGCATAAAGAATATTAAAAAACGCCTCTTTGAAGAAGATGACCAGCTTTGCGGAGAAATGACCTTTGATTTTGATGATATTACAAAACTAAAATTTTACAATTACAATAATAAGGTATTGTGCTACTTTCTTGGATCAAATCCTATGAATATTTTTGGCAGCTCTGAAACATATTTTTCATCCAATGGAACATTTGCCGGTGAAACATTTCCTGTCATATTTTGGGATATTGACCAAAAGAAATTTGAGTTGAAAACATCCTTAACCCAGCCATCTGAAAAAACTACAAGCCTGCTTGAAATGTGGAATCAGAAAGGGGAAAAGTAATCAGTTAATTAATTAACCAGCTGCTAAATCTTTTACTCTTCGCTCTAAGAATTCAACCCGTCTTCTAAGATCTGTTCCTCTGTAAATCAATTGAGTAATAACAGCGGCAAATAGCAGTATTATTGAAACTAATAGAAATATAAGCCTGTAAATAGTGATCAGGATCTCATTTATGGGATTGTAAATATTTCTTAATAATATCTCATTCTTCTCCTTCGTTAGCTTGCTTACATCGGCCTTTTCATCTGAGAAAAGGTTCTTTAGCCGTTCAATCTGAAAATTAAGCTTGTTTATAGTATAAAGAATATCGTCTATTTTATTATCAAGCGAGTCTACAGAGAATTTCTTAATGCCTAGAGTTTCCAGGCTTCTTGAAGCAAAACTATTAAATATTGGCTTGGTAATTGAACCTCCAAGAAGAACAATTATAAAAATTACAGCCGATGAAGTATACAGGAACTGATATGTATTTTTCATATCACTTTTATATTAATTTAAATGCAAATTAATATATAAGGCTTGAAAGTTCTATTAACTTTCTTTCGGGATATTGCTGTATCTCAATATTAAAGCGATTCTCCCATATCTGATAAGCCGTTCATTCTCGACAAATACAACATCGCCGTTATCTTTAATAATTGTTCCTATTATATCATTTACGGCATCATCAAGTTTTTTTAATTTTTCGTTTTGTATCGAATCTCCGTTTGAAAGAAGTTCATATTTTTCTTCATTAATTGCTGCAGGCTGCCTGTAATCTTTTTCAACTATTAATATTTCGCCTTTCCCCTCGCTTGCATTTTTCCAAACTTCTGAAATCCCGCAGACTGCTTTGCCCTTTCCAACCAATTCATCGAACTCTTTCAGGAGTTTTTCGGTATCTTGCTCAATGTATTTATTTATTTCAGGAACAATCACTTTGCTTAGCTCAGCTTCGTTATAATGGTCAAAATTTCCGGTGATGGAAAGAATTATATTTTTGCAGTATTTAGTTAATTCTTTATAATAACTTAAATTTTGTTCTACACCCGCAATAATCAGAGGATATTTTACAGATAAATACAAGTGCATCATCTCATCTATATGTTTCAGGAAAATATGCAGGCGCTTTTCCGTTGTAATGGATTTATCTATTGCTATTGATTTCGGCGAAGATCCCGTATAGTTCATGTAATGGTGGCGAGGATATTCATGGTCATCAACGTATGCAGCCGGAAAGTTATCGTCATTTATTTCGTTTAAAATATTACCATACCCTTTAAAAAATCTTGTATTTCCTTTGCTTAATATAAGAAGATAATACTCAAATAAGTTTTTTGCAAAGTATTCAACATCACGTATTTCAAACTCATTACTTACAGTTATTTTCTCTGTTACGGGCAATGGGAAAATTATTATTTTGTGAATATTATGTGAGATAAATATTCCCACACCATCATTGGGATGTAAAAAATCTATTTCTTCGGGTGCTTTATTAATTTTCTCTATCAGATCTTTTGACTTTTCATTGCCATATTTTTCAATTAGCATCTTTTCAGCTTCTCTGATAGCCTTTTTCATCCTTATCGGATTTTGTTTTCTTTCGGAAGAGAATTTTGTAAATGGAACAATAATGGATATGCATGGTCCATTTTTTGCCGAAAGTAACTCCTCTAATTCCTTTTTCAACATATTGCTATAATACTAATCTAACAAAACAGAAGATTCCTGAGCCATATGAAATCCCTTTATTATAAAAACCCTATTTATACTATACATGTTCTACAGGCAGAAAATATTTTTCATTTCATTTAAAAGCATTTTTCGTTAAATTTCTAGTTGATTTGGTGTTTTTTTGGTGAAAGCGTAAAAATCTGCCCCCGTGGTGAAATGGATATCACGCTTGACTACGGATCAAGCATTTCGGGTTCGACTCCTGACGGGGGTACAATTTTCTTCTGCCATCCCTTGGAAAGAAAAAAAAATCACTTTTCTTATAAGACAGCATGCATAGTATGCACTTGCTTCATTTGTAAAACCTT
>DASXTZ010000371.1:0-2160 GCA_036505135.1 Ignavibacteria bacterium | reverse complement strand
ATTACCCGGCATTTATGAAGTTGATTTTGAGGGGACAAATCTTGCAAGCGGGATATATTTTTACCGGTTTGAAGCGGGAGATTTTGTTGACAGCAGAAAAATGATGTTAATAAAATAGCTATTTCAGCTCAATGATTTTTTCGATAAGCCATTCCCTTGAGATTGTGCTCCTGTGTTCGTCAAGCTCTTTTATAAGTAATTTTTGTTCAGCTTTGTCTTTTTTATCGATTCTCATTAATCTGGTTGCGAAATTTAAAAACATCATGAATCTTTCATAGTGGATAGATAATATATTTTTATGCCGCTTAAGGTAGTGTTTGGTGGCATCTATTGCAGAAACCATTGATTCATCATCACCCATCTCGTAGTAAGCTCTGATAAGGGTTTCCTTTGATTTTAAATAAAAGTAGCTGTATTTATATGTTATTTTATTAAGTGCTTCAATACTTTCTTTATACTTCTTCTCTTCAAAGGTTATTAATGCGTACGCAAGATTTATAGTATCACGCTTGAACTCGTGTGCAATATTGCTTTTATAACTATCAAAAAAATATTTAACCCATTTTATCTCTTCAGAATTCAGGCCGCATATTATAATGCTCATAAAATCGGAATAATGAATGTTTTTATTCTTTTTATAAAAGCCCGCTTTTTCAAATGCATTATGGATCTTAAGAAGATTCTGCTTGTATCTTTCCTCGCCTATAGCAATTTTGTTGACACAAAAGTTTGAAAGAGAGTGATACACCTGGGCAAGCTCTTCATCATTTAGTTTTTCTACGTTAGCAAATACATGTTTTTCCAGATCATGGTAATGTTTTAAATCTTCGGGTTTTAGGGTCATCATTAGTATTTTGTATTCTGAATATATGATGGGATGCGATTTCTGGATTTCATCAATATTCTCTTCAAGATACTCAAGGATATGGGCTACACCCCAGTAATCACTTAATATATTCTTGCCGGATAATACACGCCTGCTTAATACTGTATTTACTATTTTTAGCTTTGAAACAAAGTAAAGGTAGTCAGCCGTTTTTGACATATCGAAATAGCTCTTATCGAGGTCAAGGTCAAGGTCTTCGCCATGGTAGTTTAAAATTATTTCTTTAAAAGTGAGATCGTCATAATAATATTCTGAATTCCTGTTGAATTCTTTTTGGCTGTGCTCAATTATTTCTTTTGAGGTCATGTCAAAAGTTTTAAGTATATTTCTATCCCGCAAGGATTTTAAAAGATTAATTTTTTTGGGAATATTTTGGTTCTCGGATTCTAATATTAATGTAAGAAATTCCTCAAGAAGCGTGGTAAAGTTACTTATCAGTGTTCTGGCATTCTGGTCATTATTTATATCTTCCGGAAAAAGGTTTTTAGAAATTTCTTCTTTTGTAACCTTATTGGCATCAAACTCTTCGAAGTTTTCAGCCACCAGGTTATATAGCTGTAATATTTTTTTGCTTTTATTATGAAAGGGTGAGTTTAGAAATTCGCCGAATTTTTTAAATTCGTCAGGCGATATACCCTTTAGCATTTCGGTTAGCTTGGATTCGCGCATTTTTTGAAGGGACTTATTTTTACAATTTATTTAACAAAATTCAATTTTTGTCTTTACCTTATGCTATCAAAAATTTAAAAATTAAAATTTTATAAAAAATTATCCCTCTAAAATCCTAATTTTCAATTAACAAATCTATCAAAAAATCTTTGCCTATACTTAAATTGCATATTATCTTTACATTGTTGTATTACCTGTCTGCTACAGGCAGGCTTAATTGCTGGATTTAAAACTGACGTTCTTTAAAATGCTTTAAATTTAAAAAAGTGCAGTGACTGCTGTTTTTGGTAGGCTATCTCTCTTCTTGAAGGGCGGGAGAGATTGTCAGGATCATCGCAGTTTGAGGTTGCTGCACTTCGATTTTATAGCACTCTCTTCATAAAAGGGCAGTTCAATATTGAAACTGCCCTTTTTTATTGCACTAAAATCGCTATTGACAACAAAAACAAATAGATATATATTGCAGTAGTTTAAAGCTACAGCATTATTGAATAACGAAGTTTTAATAGAACGCTTAAAATCACTTGGATTCAAGGAATATGAGTCTAAAGTGCTTATTGTTCTCTTAAAGGGTATCCCTATGAGCGCTTCCGAGATAGCAAAAG
>DASXTZ010000370.1:0-11281 GCA_036505135.1 Ignavibacteria bacterium | reverse complement strand
GAAAGAATTAACTATGTGCAGCACAGCTACGGTTACTACTGTTGCAATATAGAACCAGATTGCAACGTACATATGCTTTTCACGGCGTTTGATAATTGTACCAAACATGTTGATGGCAAATACCACCCATACGAGTGTTATCAATATATCGATCCACCATTCGAGTTCAGCATATTCCTTACTGGTCGTTATACCTAAAGGAAGCGTGAATGCCGCACATAGAATTATTAATTGCCAGCCCCAGAAATGGGTTTTGCTCAGCAGATCGCTGAACATGCGGGCTTTGCAAACCCGTTGAAGGGAATAATATATTCCCATAAAAATTGCGTTACCAACAAATGCGAATATTACTGCATTTGTATGCAGAGGCCTTAAGCGTCCAAACGTTGTATATTGCAGCCCGAAATTTAATTCCGGAATGTATATCTGGAAAGCTATAAGTACACCCACTAGCATTCCTACAATTCCCCATACCATAGTAGCAACAGCAAAGTTCCTTACAATGGTGTTGTCATAAGCAAACCTTTCCAGGCCTACATTTAAAGGAATATCTTTCGATTCTTCTTTATACATTAGTTTATATCTTCTGAAGTTCAGTTTAAAATGTCCTTATATTATTTTAAGCTCTTTTAAACTTTTTTTTATTCTTTCGAAAGCAACAGTAATATCATTATCTATACCAACGGAGAACCTGATCAGGCCGTCGCTTAACCCCATATCATGCTGCTCATCTTCCGGTATTTCCGATGAAGTGCTGTGGCCCGGAGAGCTGAACAAGGTTTTAAAATACCCGAGGCTGACAGCGAGGTATCCAACATTTTCTTCCTGCATTTTTGTCATAAGTGCAGCGGCATTTTCATAACTTCCCGCATCGATTGCCATCATTCCTCCAAACCCGTAACATTGGTTCATAAGCCTTGTCATTAATCTATGGTGCTTGTTGGATACAAGCCCCGGGTAATAAACTTTTAATCCTATCCTTTGGAACTCGTTTGCAAGCAGCATTGCATTTTCGCCATGTTTCCTCATTCTGATATGCAGGCTGTGAAGATTCTTTAAAATACTTGCAGCGCGAAGGCTGTCAAGCACAGGCCCCAGCAGCATTGTTGCTCCGCTGTTGACATCAGTTAAGCTGTTAATAAATTCTTCCGAAGCGCAGATACATCCTGCAACACAATCGCTTGTGCCGTTTATATATTTTGTCATGCTATGGATAACTATATCTGCGCCAAGGCGTGCAGGAGATATTATCATCGGGCTGAAAGTGTTATCTATTACAAACTTTATATTGTGTTGTTTTGCTATTTGGCTGATTGCAGGTATATCGGTAATTTCAAGCAACGGGTTGCTGATTGATTCACCGTATATTAATTTTGTTTTATCAGTTATTGCTTCTTTGATCTGTTTATGTTTATGCACATCTACAAACTTCACTTTTATGCCGAGCTTCGGCAGGAAATTTTTGAAAAGTGCATACGTTCCGCCGTAAATTGTCCTCGATGAAACTATTTCATCGCCTGCCCGGCACAATTGAAGGATTGTTGAGCTTATGGCTCCCATTCCTGATGCAGTTACCTGTGCAGACTCTGTATCTTCAAGCCTTGCCAGCGCCATAGCAAGAAATTTATTTATCGGGTTCCAGTGACGTGAATAGAGAAAACATCCTTCGATATCGTGCTGGAATGATTCTTCCATTGTTTTAGGATTCAGGAAGGTAAACGTTGCTGAATCGGTGATCGAAGGATTCACATCTCCAAACTCACCGAATACTAAATAATCATGAATATTTGTGCTTGGATCAAATTTTTTCATTGCTAGCCTTTATGACATCCGAAGTCTTTAAGACTTCGGATGTCTGGTTATGATTAGTTGCAATATCATTATCAAACAAAACTCTCACTGAAGGTGTATACTGGTCATCGTATTGGCCGTTTTTAACTGCCCATAAAAATGCCAGCAAAAATCCACCTGCTACCAGCATGCTGAAAAATATTAAAAGAAGTATAACGCTCATATAAGCCCCCTTCTCTTTCCGATAAAATTGGTTGAAAGGACAGTGAAGAGCACAACTGAAACCGAGCTTAAGGGCATTAATATTGCCGCAATCATTGGTGAAACAGCTGACTGAAAAGCAATTGCTACTCCAACAATATTATAAATTATAGATATTATGAAACTGATAATTATAATGGTTTTAGTATTACGCGAAAACCTTATCATTCTGTTAAGGCTGCTGAAGCTTGCAGCATCTAAAATTGCATCACATGCAGGGGAGAAGTTTGTTATATCTTCCGATAATGCCACACCAACATCACTTTGTCTAAGCGCTCCGGCATCGTTTAGCCCGTCGCCAATCATCATTACTTTCCTGTCTCTATCCTGCAGTTTTTCGATAAATGATAGCTTCTGATGCGGTGTCTGGTTGAATTTCAGCTTTTCATCATCTTTAAAAATACGTGCAAGATTTTCTCTTTCCCCTTCATTATCTCCTGATAAAACATAAATATCGAAATCATTTTGCAAAGATTCGGCAACCTCATCAAGTCCGTTTCTGTATATGTTACAGAAAGTGAAATAACCTTTTAAGTGGTTATTAATTGCAACAAACACACGCGTATCAGGACCCGGGCTCTTCTTTTCGGGATAGTTTAATATATGATTCCTATCGGCAGCAAATAGCGCGGCACCTAAGCGGACCAGGTTAAGGTCAACAATACCTTCGATCCCTTCGCCTGTGGATTCTTTAAAGAACTTTACTTCGAATAATTCGTCGGGTTCTATTATATCATAAATTTTGCTGCTTAAGGGATGTGTTGAATTTCTTACGATTGATTTAATCAGGCGCTGTTCATATGCTGTTAACATTGAGCCGGTAAAAGTTACCCTTGCATCACCTGCCTTTGTGATCGTTCCGGTTTTATCAAAAACAATTGTATCTATTTTAGAAATTCTTTCAACAACATTTGCATTCTTAAGGTAAAATTTATTTCTGCCAAGTATTCTGACAGCATTGCCCAGCGCAAACGGGCTGGTGAGGGCTATTCCGCAGGGGCATGCAATAATCAGCACAGCAGTAAAGGCATTAATTGCAGTATGTATATCTGTTGACATCCAGAACAGAAAAGCAAATGCCGCAATTGTTAGAATGACCAAAGTAAAATATTTTCCCACAATATTTACCATCGAGTTAAACCTGTTTTCTTCATTCTTTGCAAATGCATCCTTGTTCCATAGCTGGGTTAAATAGCTTTGTGAAACAGTTCTTATTACTTCAAGCTCAATTACACTTCCAAGCTGCCTGCCGCCTGCATAAATTATTTCGCCTGCAACTTTTAAAACAGGGGCAGATTCTCCCGTTACAAAGCTGTAATCAATGTTAGCATTGCCGAGGAAAAGTATTGAATCTGCGGGAACAAGTTCGTTGTTTCTGATAATTATTCTATCACCTGTGGATAGCTTCGATACGGGGATATTTTTTTCTTTGCCGTCGTTCTTAACGGTAACAGAGACCGGGAAATAAGATTTGTAATTACGTTCAAAGTTTAATGCATCGTATGTCTTGCTTTGGAAAACTTTTCCGATGAGCAGGAAAAATATAAGTCCGGTCATAGAGTCAACAAATCCCGGCCCCGTCCCGCTTGAAATTTCGTAAACACTTCTTATAAAAAGAACAGCAAGCCCTAGGCAGATAGGAAAATCTATATTTATGGATCTTTGTTTGAGCCCGTTCCATGCGGATTTGAAATAATCGGAAGCCGAATAAAAAATTACGGGAGCGCCGAGCAAAATGTTCCACAGGCCGAAGAATTGCTTGTAAAAATGTTCCAGGTGAGTTTCAAACGCGAGATATTCCGGGAAACTGAAGAGCATTATATTGCCAAAACAGAATCCCGCAATACCTATCTTATAATAAAGGCCGCGGTTTGAATGGAATTTATGCGCTGTTCCAAGGTCATCAAGGCTTATCTGCGGCTCATATCCAACGGAGACTAAAAGCTCAATCACCTCACGAAGAGATATTTCGGACTGCCTGAATCTGACCGAAACCGTCTTTTGCAGGAAATTAACTTCTGAATAAATTATTCCGTGATTTAATTTGTGAAGGTTCTCAAGAAGCCAGATACACGAGCTGCAATGGATCTGAGGTACTGTAAAATTTACAATTGAAGAAGAGCTATCGGAGAAATTGACGAGCCGGCTAATAACGTTTGTATCATCAAGGTAGGAATATCGTCCTTTTTCCTCTGTATCCAGCTTCTTTTGATTTAACCCGGGGTTTTTGTCGAGCGAATAGTAGCGGCAGAGGTTGTTTTCTTCTAAAATCTCATAAACTGCCTTGCAGCCTATACAGCAAAAATGCTTGTTCCCGCTTAGAATATCAGGATTTACGCATATTTCACTGCAATGAAAACAGCGGACCTGCTCCTTTAAGTTAACGACCGACATTGATACAAAATTAGGCTCTAATGAGGCTTAAATAATATGATTTATGTCATAAAGGAATATGATTTTTGTCATAGGTGATTTTTACTTTTGTCATTCTGAGCGAAGCGAAGAATCTCATTAATGCATCAATTTAAAGATATTATGAGACCCTTCACTGCGCTCAGGGTGACAAGTCTTTCTATTAACTTTATAAACTCCAATTTTTTCGATATATTTGTAAATTACAAAGTTTTAATCACTAAGATTCTACCAGAAATAAGAAAGGGTAAGTAAATTGCGAGCCAAGCGAAGCAATCTCATAACATTTTTCAGTATTTTTATTATAATTGTGGCCTTTATGCTCTCTTCATGCGGTGATAAAAAGGATGATAAGACCAAAGACGGCAAAATGGATACCGTTTCGGCATCACTTGTTAAAAAAGACAGCCTGACAGGCAAGGAAAAAGTTTCATTAAGGTATGTTGTCAGAAAAGGCGATAAGTTTGCCTATAAGCTTGTTGCTAAAACATCTAACATGGAAAAAAGCCCTGCAACCGAAGATAAGGAAGTTAAACAGGAAAATGAGATAAATTATTTCTATACAAAAGAAGTAACCGATGTCGACGGCGCAGGGATAATAACTTACAAAACTCAGTTCGATTCGATAACTATTTCGGCTAAGATGGATACGCAAAGCGTCCATTACAACTCAAATATTAACGACAGCATGAAGCTTAACCCGGCATTTTTCCAGTACAACGCAGTAATAAAAGAGCAGTTCTATATGAGGGTAAGCCCGCAGGGCGAAATTACCGATGTGTACGGCCTGGAAAAAATTTACGAAAATCTTTTCAAGGCGCTTGGCGATACTCTTAAGGAAGAGGAAAAGAACACTATAAAAGAATCCTTTGGGAAAGAATCAATTAAAGAGATAATGCAGCAGGAATACCAGATTTGCCCGAAGGAAGAAATCATGCAGGATTCAAGCTGGGTAAAGAGCTTTACCACGGGTGTGCTGGTATTTGAAGTGGTGAACAATGCTAAGTATACGTTTAAGGGACTTGAACAGAAAGACGGACAGACACTGGCAAACGTTGAGGCGATGTTAAATGTCGAGTTCAAAAATAAAGAGGCGAAGGAGCGCGGCATGACTCTGAAGCTTGAAAATTCCGAAACATCGGGTTCGGGTCGGATAACAATGAACTTAACACGCGGCTGCGTATCGCGAAAGGAAACATCGACCAATTTAAGGCTTCATATCAGGCTTTCAGCAGGCAGTCAATCAGCAAAATCAGAGCAGGGCGTATCGACTAATTTAATTGTAACGTTGCTAAATTGACCAATCTGTCATTCCCCGCGAAGGCGGGGATCTATTCAGTTTTTCAGTAACTAGTAAATAATATTTTTTGGTGTAAATTTAATTAAATGACAATCTAAAGAACTGGCTTGATTCCCGCCTTCGCGGGGAATGACAAAGTGAAACATAAAAATATCATCATAATAAATAATCCGCTTGTTAAGCATTACCTTACAATCATAAGAGATAAGAAAACAACCTATCATGACTTCCGCGATGGCGTAGATAAGCTTTCGCTTATTCTTGCCTACGAACTCTCACGTGAGCTTACGACCGGCGGCAAAAATATCCAAACGCCCCTTGCAAAATTTAAAGGAGCGGAAATTAAAGAAGAAATTGTACTCGTTCCTGTTCTAAGGGCAGGGCTTGGACTCTTAAGCGGGTTTTTAGAGCTTTTCCCAAAAGCAAAGGTAGGGCACATAGGTGTTTTCCGCAATGAGGATACTCTTGAGCCGGTGCGCTACTTTTTTAAATGCCCGCCTGTTAATCCCCAAAAAAGACGCATTGTATTTATATTAGACCCCATGCTGGCTACCGGGGGCAGCCTTGTTCATTCCATAAAAGAGCTGCATAAACAAGGTATGAAGAAAATTGTTGTTGCAAGCCTCGTATCGGCTCTCGAAGGATTGAACAAAGTTATGAATAGATTTAAGAACGTAAAAATCTATACATGCGCTGTTGATAGCAGGCTGAACAATAAGGGCTTTATTGTGCCCGGGCTCGGCGATGCCGGCGACAGGATGTTTGGAACGTAAATCCCTCACCCTCTACTAGTCTTCGAGTAGCCCAACGGTTCTTCGAAACCGTTGGGTTTGTAGGAAGAATCGTAGAGGTGAGGGGATTTCCGCCTTAGCTTAATAAAAAAAGCCTCCACAGAGGAGGATTTTTTTATTCATCAGAAAATGTTAATCGGGGACACCGTTCTTATCGTTATCCTTAAAAGCTTTGAAGCTTGCCTTAATATTTTCTTTTATATTATTATCTATCTTGCTTCTGTTTGCGGGGTCATTAGAACAGAACCTGCTTTTTTTAAGTTCTCTTTATTGGGGGGCTTAGAGGGGGTTTGGCTTGCCTGCCATGGCTCGGCCTTGGTGTCTTTGTGCCTTGTGGTTAAAATATGCTTTAAATTAGTAACATTTTAGAATATATTTACATAAAGGAACCAAAATTCCTGTTTTTTTATTGTTTTTTATAGAATAACACATTTCCCCTCTCTATGTGGAGAGGGCTTGGGGGTGAGGATGCTTTCCACATTATATAAGAAAAAACTTGATGATTTGTTGTATTTATGCAGGAAAAATCTGCCTGAATACAACGAAAAAATGATAACCGATGCGTTCAAGTTCAGCCTTAACGCTCATCGGCTGGATAAGCGCGCCTCGGGCGAGCCGTATATTGTCCACCCGTTCGAAGTGGCAAGCATCATTGCAAGGGAAATTCCCCTTGATGATAAAACCGTTACCGCGGCGCTTTTGCATGACGTAGTAGAGGATACAAAGTTCTCATATGAGGATGTTAAGGCAGAGTTCGGCGAGGAGATCGCCGGTATAGTCGATGGCGCTACCAAAATAGAGGGCATGTTTGAGAACTATGAGACCAAACAGGTTGAAAACTACCGCAAGATGCTGCTATCGATGTCAAATGATATTCGCGTGATACTGCTTAAGTTTGCTGACAGGCTTCATAATATGCGTACTCTTGAGTATCTGAGCCCTGAGCGGCAGGTCCGCATGGCGCGCGAAACACGCGAGATATACGCACCCCTTGCTCATCGTCTTGGGCTATCGCGTATTAAAATAGAGTTCGAAGACCTTGCATTCAAGTATCTCGATAGGCAATTCTACAAGGAGATATCCAAAAAAGTTATTGCAAAGAAAAAAGAACGCGAAGGCTATGTTAATAAGTTCGTCCAGCCGATGAAGGAGGTTCTAGATGAGAAGGGCTTTAAGTATGATGTTTCAGGGCGTGCAAAACATCTATACAGCATAGCAAAGAAAATGGTATCGCGCGGCAAGACATTTGAGGAAATTTATGATCTCTTTGCAGTGCGCATTATACTCGATTCCGAGGAGAGAAATGACTGCTTCACGGTTTATGGACTCATATCTGATATTTACATCCCCGTCCCCGAACGCTTCAAAGATTATATATCGCTGCCCAAGCAGAACGGGTATCAATCTATCCATACAACACTAATCGGCCCGGAAGGAAAGATGGTTGAGGTGCAGATAAGAACGCGCGACATGCACGAGGTTGCTGAAAAAGGTGTTGCCGCTCACTGGAAATATAAGGAGAACATATCGACCGATGACAGCCAGATGGAAGACTGGATAGGCTGGATAAGAGAGATGTTTGAAACTGCATCGAAGGAAGCAACTCCGCGCCAAATGATAGAAGACTTAAAGCTAAATCTTTACCAGGACGAGATTTATGTGTTCACGCCCAAGGGCGATTTACGGATACTCCCGGTAAATTCCACGCCTGTTGATTTTGCATTTGCAATCCATACGGAGGTTGGCTATAAGTGCATCGGCGCAAAGGTCGGAGGTAAGATAGTTCCGCTAGGTACTAAGCTTAAGAGCGGCGACCAGGTGGAGATAATTACATCGAAGATAAAAAAGCCGCATAAAGACTGGGAAAAATTTGTTGCTACCAGCAAGGCGCGAAGCGATATTCACAAGTTCTTCAATAATGAGCGCAGGAAAAAGATAGAGCTTGGCAGGGAAGCATGGGAAAAGAAGCTGAAGAAGAATAGGTTTACGCTCTCCGAAGATGAGCTTGTGAAGCTGCTCGGAAGGTTGAAATTCGATGGTTTGCCCGGTATATATATATCACTTGCCGATGAAGAGATCACTGCCGATGAATTATACGAGCTTGTTAAGGATAGAAATAAGCTGCTCAATGGTGAGATAGAATCCAAATGGGTGCGCCCGCTTGAAAAGAACCAGTTCTTTAAGGTAAAGGAAAGCGAGCCGAGCCTGTTTGAGACTTACATTAAATCTGCAAGGACAGCTAAAAATAAAATTGTTGCAGGCGGCGAGGTAAAAGACCTGATGTTCTCATATGCCAACTGCTGCAATCCTATACCGGGTGAGGATATCATCGGGTTTATCTCCAGAACTGAGGGGATAAAGATACATAAGAAATCGTGCAGGAACCTTTCGAACCTGTTCTTAGCCGACCCGCAGAGGATAATTGAGGTTCAGTGGCCCGAGCAGGTTGAAGATGACTTCTATGTAGGCATCAGAATTAACGGCGAAGACAGGCAGGGCATGCTTAATGAAATTACAAATGTAATATCAGCGCATAACAACACTAATATAAAAAGCGTTAACATTTCCTCTAAAGGAACGCTGTTTGAGGGCACAGTAATTCTTATGGTTAAGAATATTACTCATTACAATGAGCTGCTTGAGAAGATAAAAAGCATCGCTGGGGTATTTGAGGTAAAGAGATTTGAAGAATAAACTCCTCACCCTCAACCCTTCTCCGCGTAGGGAGCTAAGATTTAAAATGATTGGTCTAAAACGAGGAACAGTAAAGCTTGCTCAGCATAATCCAAAATGGGCAGAACTTTTTGAGAAAGAGAAACAACTTATCAAGAAAACCTTTGGAAGCACAATTATAGCTATTGAGCATGTTGGCAGTACAGCTATACCCGGAATTCCTGCGAAGCCAATTATTGATATAAATGTAGCCGTTGGCTCCTTAGAAGCTGCACGAGGCATGAAAAATAAATTTGAGAAAATAGCTTATGAGCGCCGGCCATTTGTGCCGGGACACACTATAGAAGAATTGAAATGTCAGGAGTTATATGTCAAAGGGCCCGAAGCGAAGCGTTCCCATCACGTTCATGTAACCGTTTTCGAAAACGACTATTGGAAAAATGGTTTACTATTTCGTGATTATCTTCGGAAAAATCCGGTGCGGGCAAAACAATACGCTGAACTAAAAGAAAAGCTGGCCGAAAAACATGCTGAGGATCGCAGAACATATACTGAAAACAAAGAGCAATTTATTAAAGAAACTCTTGCCAAATGCAGCTGCATTTAAGATTATAAAACAAAATTTAAAGTATATATATATATATTAATACATTATGAATATATCCATATTATTTATTTTTACTGTAGGAATTTCTATTGCTTTCTCTGCATTTAACACAAATAATGTTCAACGGGCTGGAAAAATCAGTTCCGACACATTAATCTTCCCGGGCGAAGAACATTTCAAGAATATGAAAATGCTCACTGCTGAAGGAAACGACAACGCTGAAGCTTATTTTTCCTTTGACGGGACTAAAATAATTTTTCAATCAACGCGTGAGCCCTATAAATGCGACCAGATATATATGATGAATACAGATGGCTCTGATGTTAGGCTTGTGAGCACAGGCAAGGGAAGAACAACATGTGCTTATTTCTTTCCCGATGATAAGCACATCTTATACGCTTCCACACATCTTGGCGGAGATGACTGTCCCCCCACGCCGGACCGTTCAATGGGATATGTATGGCCGATCTATGATACTTACGATATTTTTGTGGGGAATCCCGATGGAAGTAGTTTAAAGAACCTAACGGACGTGAGAGGCTACGATGCTGAAGCAACGCTTTCGCCGATTGGTGATAGAATTGTATTTACATCCACCCGTGATGGCGATATCGATATTTACACAATGAAGCTTGATGGAACGGATATAAAACAAATGACTGATATGCTTGGCTATGACGGAGGCGCTAATTATTCCTATGACGGCAAACTGATTGTCTGGCGTGCGTCACGTCCCAAAACCGATGATGAGGTAAAGGAGTATAAAGATTATCTTGTTAAAAATCTCGTTAAGCCCTCTGCTCTTGAAATTTATGTCATGGACGCAGATGGCTCAAATAAAAGGCAGGTAACAAATAACGGTAAGGCAAATTTCGGGCCGTATTTCTTGCCCGATAACAAACGGATTATCTTTGCCTCAAACATGGATGACCCCGAAGGCAGAAATTTTGAGCTTTATGTGATAAACAACGATGGAACAGGGCTTGAAAGGATAACCTACTACGAGCAGTTTGACGGCTTCCCGATGTTTTCACTTAATAATGGTGGCAAGAAGTTTGTATTTTGTTCCAATAGGTTTGGCTTAAAACCTCACCAGTCAAATGTATTTTTATGCGACTGGGTTGAATAAATTCTAAATACGAAATATTAAATTCGAAACATATTCGAAATTATAAATAGAAATAATCAAATAAAAATGGGTTCCTGTTCTCACGGGATTAATTAAAATGAAAAATAAACTATACAATATTTTTGGAGTCTTATTAGTGTTATCGGTTTTTACCTTCGGATTTACCGGCGATAGTGGTAAAAGCAAAATAACTGCGGATGAGGTTTTAGCGCATATAAAATATCTTGCAAGCGATGAGCTTGGAGGAAGATTCCCCGGCACAAAAGGGGATTCTTTAACAGAAGATTACATTATTAAACAGTTCAAATCATATAAGC
>DASXTZ010000369.1:0-4270 GCA_036505135.1 Ignavibacteria bacterium | reverse complement strand
CGTTACTGTAGCATAGGTCCATGAAGTCCCGCCGTTAGCAGTAACGCCAACTCTTGCAGGTGCTGAGTTTAGGCCGAAACCGTAGAACTGAGCATCAATGCAGAAAACAGAATTCTGCGCTGAAGCTGAACCTGAACCTGTTGGAGCTTCGGTTACCCAGGTTGTGCCGTTGTTTGTAGTCTTTGCAATCCAGTAAACGCCTGAACCTGCCGGCGGGTCGCTTTGTGCTATTCCAATCTGAGAATTAACTTTAGAAAATACTATGCCATTAATGAATCCTGCAGTTCCGCCGGTGGAAAGAATAATTGTCCATAAAGTTCCGCCATTAGTAGTCTTGTAGACTTTAGCGTTACCGCCGGTTGTTCCTCCCGGGTTGCCGCCGTCACCAACATATACTGTGTTATCATCAACCGCCCAGACACAAAATACGTCAAGTGTTATACCAGTTCCGGTAATAGCTGTAAAAGATGTACCGCCGTTTGTTGATTTAAAAACTGCAGGAGTTCCTGCAGCAGGCCCGCCTGCTATTACAAGGCTGTTAGGGCCGTAAACAGAAATGCTCGGGAATTGCCCGGCACCTGTTACAAACCCTACAAATGACCACTGTGAATAAACTTGCGATGCCAGTAGAGAAATTCCAACTACAATGGCAAGCAAAAACAGTTTAATTTTTTTCATGTGAGATATACCTCCAATAATTACCCCTTTTAAGAGGTGGTTTTATTTATGTTTCTGTGAATTAATTTAATCAAAAGTAGTTAACTATGCTTTAAAAGTCAATATAATTTGTTTATATGCTATTTATTATAAAATATGAACTTATACTATACATATATATATATATAACAATTAAAAAAACGATAGGTATTCAGAGTTTTCTATATTGTTAACGTCAATTATGTTTCAAACGACCTCACCGCGTCGTTTCTACAAATTATTCAAGGATAATAATACTTGTCATATTCTATTTTGTAGTGACGACTCGCTGAGTCGTCTGCTTTTATCTTAGCTGGACAATCATACTTCCGTGTCTCCAAGCTCTCCTCCTTGATTAGGAGGAGTGTCACGAATGTGACGAGTTGGCAGATGAACATGTCTTAAAATGTTTTCTAATCACGGTAAGAACTTGTTCCCAATACGATCGAATACATAGGAATTGTAAAAACGTAGTACTTTTATGTCATGCGAATTTAAATAATTTGTTCTTTGTCCATCGTGTGGAATTACCAATTCATGATAATGACGTGAGCCATCTAGCTCAACTGACAATTTTTCCTCCGGACAGTAGAAATCCAAAACGTAATTTCAGACACTATGCTGTCTTCTAAATTTTCTGCAGCCTAATTGTCCATTTTTAATGTGACTTCAAAGAAATGCCTCAGCAGGTGTTAATGAGTTTCGAAGTTTTTTTCTGCGTTCCTTTAAATATTTTCTATTATGAATTATTTGTCGTGGCATATTATAAACAAACATGAATTAAAATTAATATTATTTCAAACCACCCCGTCTCTACAAGACACCCCTCCTTAACCAAGGAGGGGAGCTAAAGTCGTCTCTACGTAAACATACCAATAAATTTTTCTATTCTCCTAACAACAGTATCTCTTCCCAATACCTCCATTAATTCAAATATGCCGGGGCTGGCTGTAATGCCTGTTAAAGCCAGACGCAGAACATGTATTAATTGTCCGGGTTTAATGCCTTTTGCTTCGGCGAAAGAGCGAAGATTTTCCTCAAGGCTCGCGCTGTTCCATCCACCCCTCTCTTCAAGGAGAGGGGATTGGGGGGTGAGGGTTTCAAAATATTCCTTAAATATTAGTTTAATGTCATTCGTCCAGTGTTTAGCCAGTCCCCTCTCATCATAGCTTTCAGGATCTGTAAAAAAATATTTGCCGAATTCATAGAATTCGTTAATAGTTTGAACTCTTCCTTTCGTCAGGCTGATTACTTTTAATAAGTAATCATCATCAGGCAGAATTGCTTTTGTTCCCCCTTTGAATGTGGAGAGGGGGCTAGGGGGTGAGGCCAGATATTCTTTGAAGAGAGTAAGAAGAAAATTTTCATCCGAGCTTTTTATATACTCGGAGTTTATCCAGTTTAATTTTTTTATATCAAACACTGCAGATTTTTTATTAACTCTTCTAAAGCTAAAAAGCTTAATCAATTCCCCGCGCCGTACTATCTCCCTGTTATCCGGCGGTGCATAGCCAAGCAGTGTTAAAAAGTTAAATAACGCTTCAGGCAGATATCCAAGTTCTTTATATTCCTCAACTGAAACGGTGTCTCTTCTTTTTGAAAGCTTCTTTTTGCCCTCATCCAATATCATTGGCAGATGCGCAAACCTGGGAATTTCCCATCCCAGTGCCTTGTAAAGCAAAATTTGTTTTGGAGTATTTGTTAAATGGTCATCACCTCTTATCACATGCGAAATTTTCATATCATGGTCATCAATAATCACTGCAACCTGATAAACAGGAGAGCCATCGGACCTTATCAAAACAAAATCATCTATTTCATAATTATTGAAAGTTGTTTTTCCATGAACAATGTCTTCAAAATCTGTAACCCCTTGGGGTATAAAAAACCTAATAGCGTAAGGTCGTTTTTCTCTCAAATGTTGTTCAATAATATTTTTATCAAGATTCAATGATGCTCTGTCATATTTATAAGCAATCTTTTTTGCCTCAGATTCTTTTCGTCTTTTATCAAGCTCTTCGGATGTTTCAAAAGCATAATATGCTTTACCCGATTCAACAAGCTCATTTACAACCTCTTTATATCTTGTTATTCTATCTGATTGATATACTACCTCCTCATCAGAATCCATCCCCAGCCATTGCATACTTCTCAGAATCTGCCCGGAAAGCTCACTTTTGCTTCTTTCAGGGTCAGTATCCTCGATCCGTAATAAGAATTTACCCTTCTGATTTTTTGCAAAAAGCCAGTTAAAAATGGCAGTTCGGGCACCTCCGACATGCAGAAATCCTGTCGGCGATGGTGCAAACCTTACTCGTACCTGGTTATTTCGCGTAACTTCTTCCATTATCTTATTAATTAACATTTTTAGACCTGACAGTTTTCAAAAACCTGTCAGGTTTATGGCTTATAGATTATCAGGTAATTTTGCCCTAACTTCCCCCATTTGCTATTGATTAGAGCATTTAAATAAAGTATTTTCGAAATACCTATTGCAAAGTATAGTTAAAATAAGTAAATTTGATATAAAACTTAAGAAACAAATTTATGGCAATGAAGAATTTCTCAATGAAGAAATTGTATTACTCAATTAGTGAGGTTAGCAGAATAACTGACCTTGAGCAGTACGTTTTACGGTACTGGGAAACCGAATTTGAACAGTTGAAGCCGGCAAAAAATTCTTCAGGCAATAGAATATATACAAATAAAGATATAAAACTCATACTCTTAATAAAAAAACTTTTAAAAGAAGAGAAGTATACAATAGAGGGCGCCAAAAAGATATTGAAGAACTTTAATGTTAGTGAAGATGTTGATGAAAAAGGCGATATAAAAATGATTGAACTAAATAAACAGAAAGCCAATGAGTTGAGTCTGTTTGATAGCAAAGAGCAGGCTGAAGGCGTTACAGTTGATGAAGAAAGTGAAGAAAAAATGGTTCAGGACTTGAGAGAGATAAGGAAGTTTTTAGAAGAGCTTTATAATCAGTTAGAAGATTAAAATTAATTGGAAGCGAAAGCTTCTGCCTGCCGAAGCAGCAGGAAGTAATCTGCTTTAAAACTAAAAAAGTTTTTGCAGTCCGGTCGATAGCCGGATTTTTTTATTTATGGTTTGTATAAAAGTTTGATCGTTTGCTTATAAAAAAAGGTGGGGTAGATAAACTTAAGTCTAATTAAATCCACATTGAACAAAATCATTTAAACCCGCGGAGCATTAAATATTCAAAGGGCTCGGGGTGACAATTAAGCCCATTTCGCTATTCGGCTATTTTAATTAACTTTGTATTTTAAATTTTTCAACGGCGCGTAGCGCAGCCCGGGTAGCGCACCACTTTGGGGTAGTGGGGGTCGCTGGTTCGAATCCAGTCGCGCCGACAATTTGAATGCTCCGGCTGCCTGATGCAACCTTTTATGGCTTTACCAGCATTTAAAATATGGTGGGTCAAGATAATATTCCCCTTTAATCTTTTTCTTTAGGTAATCTTACTAACTATATTATTTTTTAAGCAGTTCTTGACATTTTGAAATTTAATGTTTAAGTTTGAGGGCTGAAAGGATGCAATCTTTATAGCTAT
>DASXTZ010000368.1:0-3777 GCA_036505135.1 Ignavibacteria bacterium | reverse complement strand
AAAGAGGAAATTGTAATAGCTGCTATGGGAGCGGGCACACCGGAAAAATAATTTTTATCAAAACCAACAAGCTGGGCATTAAAGCGTGCCAGCCTCAAGGCAGCAAATATCATTACAAGCGAAGCAAGCGCTATTCCGAACCCATCATTTATTTGGAAATAAGCCCTATATAATAAAAATGAAGGCGCTGCTCCAAAGGAAATTACATCTGCAAGTGAATCCAGCTCAACGCCAAACTTTGATGAAGTCCCTGTAAAGCGTGCAACAATACCATCAAAGACATCAAATAAACCGGCGTATATAATGAAAAGGCATCCCTTCTCAATTTCTCCTGCAGATGTGTTTACTATTGACATGAACCCGCAAAACAAATTGAGCACTGTGAACAGGCTTGGTATAAAGCTCATCCGGTTACGCACTCTGAACCTCAGCTAAAATCGTTTCGCCTCCAATAACCTTTTGATTAACTGATACTTTCACCTCAGACGGCTCCGGAATTATAACATCTACACGTGAACCAAACTTTATCATTCCAAATTTTTCGCCAATTATAACTTCAGAACCTGCTCTTAAATTACAGATTATTCTCCTTGCAACAAAACCTGCAATTTGTTTAAACAATAATTTAAAATTTTGTGCTCTGATACCGATCTCAGTTCTCTCATTTCTTTCGGAGGATTTGTGATCGAAGGCAACTACATAGTCTCCTTTAATATACTGAAAATATTCCACCTTCCCTGAAACAGGTATCCTGTTTACATGCACATTAAGAGGAGAAAGAAATATACCAATCAGCTTTGCCTTAGATTTTAAAAAGTCTTTCTCTTCTATTACCTCAATCATCATAACTTTCCCGTCAGCAGGCGAAACTATCTCATTTTCTTTTATATTAGCAGGAAGCTTACGGATAGGATCACGAAAAAAATAAAGCGTAAAAGATATTATAAATATCGAAAGGACAAGGAAAATTATTTTAATAATTTCATTGGGTATCAAGAGCGCTGCAACATCAAGTACAAGAGTTAATATCAATGCCTTAAGTACAATGTCTCTTCCATAGATGGTGAGCCTCAAGATAAATTAATTCCCTAAAATTCTGTTGCTGACTTCCGCGTAGGCTTCGTTCACTCCACCAAGGTCAAAACGGAAGCGGTCTTTATCAAGCTTTTGATTTGTCTTAGCGTCCCATAAGCGGCAGGTATCGGGTGTGATTTCATCTCCCAATAATATTTTCCCATTCTTATCTTTACCAAACTCAAGCTTGAAGTCAACTAATTTCAATCCATGACGTTTAAAAAATGGCTTAAGTTTATTATTGATTTTCTCCGCCATTTGCTTCAGCGTTTTCAGGTCTTTTTCATCTGCAATTTTCATTGCCAGTGCGTGCGAATCGCTTATCATTGGGTCGCCGAGTGCATCATCTTTGTAATAAAATTCAATAATAGGCCTGCGAAGCTCCTGTCCTTCTTTCAGGTTTGTTTTCTTCAAAAGGCTTCCTGCGGCAATATTACGCACTACAACTTCTATCGGAATTATTTTTAAACGTTTAACAATCATTTCCCTTTCATTGATCTTTTCCACAAGGTGAGTTTTTATACCTGAACGCTCCAGATATTTGAATATATGTGCAGTCAATGCGTTATTGATCTTACCTTTATTTAATATTGTTCCCCTTTTTTGTGCATTAAAGGCTGTTGCATCGTCTTTAAATTCCTGCAGAAGCAGGTCTTTGTTGTCTTTCAAGGTGTAGAGCTTTTTTGCCTTACCCTCATAAATTTGCTGAATTTTTGTGTAATTTTGAGCCATTTTTATTAAATTATATAAGCAAAATTACAGAATACCTTTACAAATTACAATGAATGAAGATTGTGAAGAGAAAAAAAATATCGATTAGAATTGGTTTTGCTAAAGGATTACAAAAAATCATACTCAGTCTGGATTCCGTAATACTTTTTAAAAAGCTCGTATATCAAATAACTTGAATCTCCAAATCCGTATGTATAGTTATATTTTGAAAGGTGAACCTGCCTGTAGTGAACAGCCTGATTTAAAAAGGTAGAGATTTCGGCGGATTCAAATGGCAACAGTTTTGCGTTTTTCTTCAGTACCTCCGGCCTTTCAGTTGTTTTCCTCAAAACACCGCATGGCACGTTGAAGAATAAAGATTCCTCCTGCAGTCCGCCCGAATCAGTTAAAATCGAGCCTGCATTTTTTACGTACCCAAGCATTTCGAAATAATCATGTATCGGGTCCATTATCGTTAGCTTATCATGAGGTTTCCCGTTTAATACTTTTTCAAAGCTTTTCTGGATAAGCGGATTAGGATGCATAAGATGCAGAATATTAGAATATCCCTCAACCGTATTCATTAAGCTGTTCAATATAGCAGCATAGGCTGAAACATTTTCCCAGTTTTCACGCCTGTGCAAAGTGCTTAAGATATAATTTTTCTGTGGTGGTTCCTTTATTTTCTCTTCTTTTATGAGCGTAAAAATCGCATCGTTTATTGTATTGCCAATAACAAAAGTCTTATCCTGTTTTATACCTTCATTAATTAAGTTATCTTTATTTATTCCCTTTGGACAAAAATGTAATGTTGCCATTCTTGCGATTGATTCACGCATGAACTCCTCCGGAAACGGGTTCATTTTGTCAAGTGTCCTTAGCCCGGCTTCCACATGGAAAACCGGTATCTGGTTAAGAAATCCCCATAGGGCACCTGCAAATGCGGAGGCAGTATCACCCTGTACAATTATTCCGTGAATATGCTTCTTTGTTACAGGAGATTTATCATTAAACTTCTTATTGAAATCATTCAGCAGGTGTGCTATAAGCTCATTCAGATCCGATGACCGATCAGGCTTTTCTGCAGCAGTGATATCCGGATTAATTCCTATGTTAAAAAGAATGTCGCCTGATATTTTTTGCTGTGCGGTATTATATAATAAAGGATAAAATTCCTTGGATTTTTTAAGTATCCTGTACAGAACAAAAAGCTTTATAATCTCCGGCCTAGTGCCAAAGAAAAAAACAATAACCTTTTTGCCTTTAAAATCTTCGGGATCTAAAGCAACATTTATTTTTTTCTTAGTAACCAATTTAATTTAAAATCCAAAAATAACCAACACTTATTTAATATTAAATGAAGAAAATGATGGTTCACCAATAAAAAAGGGTGAAATCTAATTTTATATCAGATCACCCCGAGAGAAAAAATTAACTGCACTTTCTGAGCACTAATAATGCTCAGTGGATTCCCATACAACTTTGTTCTTCATCTGCATAAACACTTTTAAAGCCCTGAATGTTGCAAAGAAGTTTATCAGGTTATCAAAGTTAAGCCTGATAAGGCTGAATATTGCATATTTAAAACCATACCAGTTATATGTAAAAATAAACCGGTGTATCAAGCGCCAAACCATGAAAACGAAACATGCCCAAAGGAAAAACCATAAGGCACTATTTTGTTCTACTGCTGTATCAAATACAGTCACACCCAGTCCAAATCCAAGCAAATACAATAAGAATAATGCGAAAACCAGATTAGAAAGAAGAACCATGAAATTGCTGAAAATGGTTTTTCTATCTCTCATAAGAAAATACTTCGTTTTAAAATTTCCTGCCCACTTGTGCATTTTCCAGTTTTGGAAACATATGCCTGCCGTCCACCTTGAACGCTGCTTAACCGCCGCCCAGAAAGTATTAGGAAAGTATTCACCAGTTGCCACACGGGAATTAGGGTTATTTTTATCTATAAGCAGGTTTATATAATTTGTT
>DASXTZ010000367.1:0-2282 GCA_036505135.1 Ignavibacteria bacterium | reverse complement strand
ATGTCATGAATAGGGCTAAACTTTTTTCCATCAAAAACAATTTGACCTTCATCGGGAAAAAATATGCCAGTGATCATGCGGATCAAAGTAGTTTTTCCGGCGCCATTTGGACCCAATAAACCAAAAACACTGCCTTTTTCTATTGAGAAGCTTATGTCATCAACCGCTTTTTGAGTGGCAAAATATTTTTTTAAGTTGTGCAGTTCAACGATTGCCATAATGAGGGTTTATAGGCTCAAATATAAATACATTGAACTCAAAAACTGTGACTTTTACGAATGGCTGCAGATATTAAGAAAGAAGTTAAAAAGCGAATGGCATTAAATTAAGATGAATGATCCTTAGGGTAGCATTGAATACTTAAGAAAGAGCTATTTTTGATCCATTCCTTATAATTCTTATTAAAATATGAAGACAGTAAAGACAATCATCTTTTTTAGTTCTTTTTTCATCTTGCCATTTTACTCATTTGGCTGGGGTGCATTAGGCCATCGAATAGTAGGTGAAATAGCAACAAGTTATTTAACTCCAAAGGCAAAAATAGAAATTCAGAAAATTTTAGGCACTGAGTCGATAGCTATGGCCAGCAACTGGGCCGACTTTATAAAATCCGATTCTGCTTATGATTCTTTATATAATTGGCATTTTATCAACCTTGAACCAGGGATGACCAGCACACAACTGAAAGCGTACCTGCAAAAAGATACGGCGACAGATTTATTTACAAAAACAAATTTTGTAATCAAGGAATTAAAAAATAAGCAACTATCGAAGGAAAAAAAGAGAATGTATTTAAAGCTTTTAATTCATTTTGTTGGAGATATTCATCAACCTTTGCACGTTGGTCATAAGGAAGATTTGGGAGGCAACCGGGTAAAAGTATTATGGTTCAACAATCCTACTAATTTACATGCTGTATGGGATGAAAGCCTCATTAATTTTCAGCAACTCAGCTATACCGAATATACAAATGCGATTAATCACTCTACACAAAAACAAAGACTTAGCTGGCAAAAGCAGCCCATAAGCGAATGGATCAGCGAATCATATCAAATTTCTGAGCAATTGTATGACGAAATCAAACAACCAGATCAGAAATTAAGCTATCGTTACAATTTTGATCATATACAAACGCTCAATGAGCGGTTATTAAAGGCTGGTGTTCGTTTAGCAGGCTTGCTGAATGAATTATTTGGGTAAGTCTCTATAGAACATAAATTTTTTGACTCTAAGTTTTTATTTATTAAAAAGCTCAGCAATTTTATCAGCTACCCGTTCTCCATCCAAAGCAGCGCTTACAATACCTCCGGCATAACCAGCACCTTCACCGCAGGGGAACAAATTCTTTATTTGACGATGTTGTAATGTTTTTGCATCCCTTGGAATGCGAACGGGAGATGAGGTTCTTGATTCGGTGGCAACCACAACGGCATCGTTAGTAAAATAACCTTTCATTTTTTTGGCAAATTCTCTGAAAGCTTTTTGAAGATTTTTATGTACAAAGGAAGGCAGCACTTCGTTTAAGAGCGAGCTGTGTATTCCAGGCAAATAAGAACAATCGGGCACCGTTACGGAAAGTTTATTTTCACAAAAATCAATCAGACGTTGGGCGGGTGCGACAAATTTTCCTCCGCCTGCACTGTAAGCTTTGCGTTCAACATATTGTTGAAAATACATCACACCTAAAGGAGTATTTAGAACATTTTCAGACAACTGGGTTATTTCTTCAAAATCCTTTAGATTCCACTCTGAATGAGCTAATCGAGAAGGTTTTAAATCTTGATTCTGTATTTGTACGACTATACCACTATTGGCATAAGGATTATTTCTTTTTGACGGTGACCAACCATTTACAACTAGCTCACCTTCACTTGTTGCAGCTGGTGCAATAATACCTCCGGGGCACATGCAAAAAGAAAATACTCCTCTCTTTTCAACTTGATGAACCAAGCTATAAGATGCAGGTGGCAAGTAAGGATCACATCGTCCTTGCATACAATGGTATTGAATACTGTTGATCAATTCCTGCGGATGTTCAACACGCACACCAAGAGCAAAGGGCTTTGATTCTATTTCAATTTTTTTATTATAAAGTAGCTGAAAAATATCTCTTGCCGAATGGCCGGTTGCTAGAATTACAGCTTCACCTTCAAAAATATTTCCGTCGGTCGTTTTTACACCTGTTAGTATTTCATTCTTAATAATAAAGTCAATCAATCTTTTCTCAAATAAAACTTCGCCGCCACTTGCAATGATTTGTTTTCTGACAGCAGTAATAATAT
>DASXTZ010000366.1:0-6306 GCA_036505135.1 Ignavibacteria bacterium | reverse complement strand
GGTGATATAGATCCTATTAAAGCAGCAACACAGCGCCTTCATTATTCGCATGAAGGGGCAATTCATTTCGGAATAATCCCCAGAACGAACCGTGGGATATTTGTCATTAACGAACTTCCTGACCTTCAGCCAAGAATTCAGGTAGGCCTTCTTAATATAATGCAGGAACGTGATATACAAATAAGAGGATTTAATATTCGCTTTCCGCTTGATGTATTCATAGTTTTTACTGCAAACCCTGAGGATTATACAAACAGGGGAAATATTATTACCCCTCTCAAAGACAGGATCGATTCACAGATATTAACGCATTACCCAAAGAGTATTGAGGACGGAATTAAAATTACCCAATCACAAAGCTGGATAAACCGCCGCGCTGGCAAGGAGGTGGTTATACCTTATTATATGAAAGAAATAATAGAAACATCCGCACACGAGGCGAGAAAAAGCGAGTTTGTTGAGCAGAAGTCCGGTGTAAGTGCAAGGTTAACAATATCGGCGATGGAAAATCTTATAAGCAATGCCGAAAGGCGTTCTATAATCAACAATGAAAAAATTATTTTTCCAAGAATTTCCGATTTAAATGCAGTTCTACCCGGCATGACCGGAAAAATTGAGCTGGTATTTGAAGGTGAACAGGAAGGGCCTGTTAAAGTTAGCAAAGCCTTAATAGGAAAAAGTGTAAGAGAGGTATTTAAAAAATATTTTCCTGACCCGCTGCAGAAAAAAACAAAACGCGACGCCGAGCCTTCAGGGTCAAAAAATGAAGATGCTTATTCAGATATAATAAAATGGTTTGAATCAGGCAATTATCTTGAGCTCAGCGATGATATGAGCTTTAATGATTATTTTTCGCAGCTAAAAAGAGTTAACGGGCTGGAAAAAGTTGTGAAAAAGCATATCAAAACCGTTGAAAATGATTACGAGCTTGCTACAATGATGGAATTTGTCCTCGACGGGCTGCATAATAACTCAAAAATTGCCAAAGATGAACAGGAAGAAGGCGTTTCTTATAAAGATATGGTGGGGGCAATGCTCTATAATAAGGCAACTCAAAGAAACTCCCGCTCGTCATATGATTATGAAGAGGACTGGAACTATTAAGCGCCCCTCCTAACCTTCCCAAAGGGAGGGACTTAAAAACTACCGGCAGTGAAGAATTTATCATATAAATTTTGTTTACGTATTTATCTTAATCTATTCCCTCTCCTTTGGAGAGGGCTAGGGTGAGGCTAATGACACAAACAGAAGAATTAGTAGAACCAATTGATATAGATGTAACCACAGAAGGATTTTCGCTCATTCTGTATAATGATTCTCATCACAGCTTCGATGAAGTTATCCAGCAGGTTATGAAAGCAACAGGTTTTGGATACGACAGGTCTGAGGCAATTACGATGGAGGCTCATACCAGGGGGCGCGCACTGGTTGTAAGTGGTGACCTTGAAATGTGCCTTGAAGCGCAAACTGTCCTGGAAGAAATATCATTAAGGACTTCAATTGAGGTTCATTCGTGATTGCATTCATCCGATGAACTCGAGTCATCGGATGAATAAAAAGAATGGAAAACCCCACATATAAATATTATGAGCTCACATGGCAGCAGGTTTTATATGGATACTCCATTGGAATTTTCCCGATGGGTACCGAAGAAGATAATTCAATTTCATGGTTTGAAGCAAATCCACGTGCTATTATGCCAATCGAGCTTCCTCCGATAACCATTAACATCCCCCGTTCATTAAAACAAATAATAAAGAAAAATATTTTTAATGTTACTGTTGATAAGTCATTTGTCGAAGTTCTTGATGCCTGTGCCAACAGGCCAGATACCTGGATAAACGATACAATTAAAAAAGTATACGTTGACCTTTTTAAGAAAGGCTATGCCCATAGCATCGAGGTATGGAAAAATGAAAATATTGCCGGGGGCTTATACGGTGTAGCTTACAAAGGCGCATTTTTTGGAGAATCAATGTTCAGGCGCGAAAATAATGCGTCAAAAGTTGCAGTTGTAGAGCTTTATGAAATATTGAAGAAAAATAAATTTATTCTCCTCGATATTCAAATGATGACCCCACACTTTAAAACCTTTGGAGCCATAGAGGTATCGAAACGCGTATATAGCGAGATTCTTGAAAGAGCGATGGAAGTTAACAGGAAGTTTGAGTTGTAGAATTTTTTTGCTTTAACCGTATATGAATATAAGTAATACTACGTTGCACGGTTAAAAGCTTCCTCATTTTACATTCTCATCTTCTATCTTCTTTATCTTTTTCAATCTCCTTACGTATCGTTCCTCTTCGGATTTAAACCTTGCATTTACAAATGTACTTATAATTTCAACTGCAAGAGATTCGCCTACAACACCGCTCCCGAGGCAAATCATGTTCATATCGTCATCTTCTACGCCCTGGTGCGCTGAAAACAGATCATGGCATATTGCCGCCCTGATACCCTTAAACTTATTGGCCGCTACACATGCCCCTACGCCGCTTCCGCAAATTAACACCCCTTTTTCACATTCACCGGATAATATTTTTTTAACTACATCCCGGGCTATATCAGGATAATCAACTGATTCGGTTGAGGTAGTTCCAACATCGGTTATCTTATAAGTGTTTGATAGTATTTGTTTTATTTTCTCTTTAAGCGGGTAGCCTCTATGGTCTGCACCAATAACTATGTTTTTCATCGGTATTAAAGTTAATATTTTTCAAAAATATGAGTTATTATTTATATCTATTATATAAAAATAAATGCTTGCAAAAACGGTTAAATTATTTTAATTGTTAAATAAATAGGAATATATTTGAAGTGAACTTCAATTCAAAATTGAGTATTTTTAAGATAAGGGGATTTATTAGTGAAAATTGAAGATTTAACGGCTGAACAAAGGCAAAAACTTGCCGAATTTGGTGTAAATACATGGTTTGTAATGGAGCTTTTGGAGGATTATTTAAACAATCCCGGCTCCGTTGGAGAAGACTGGCAAAAGCTTTTCAACTCGCTAAATATTAAAACAAACGGGGAACCCTCACCCCCCAGCCCCCCCTCCTTGAAGAGAGGTGGGGATAAGGAACAACGGCTCGGCTCTTATGCATTTACACAAGCACCTGAGATAAAAATGCCTTTGCCGATGGAAGGCGAAGAGGCAGTTCCTATCCGCGGAGCAGGAGAACGTGTTATTGAAAATATGACAAGCAGCCTTACTATTCCCACGGCAACGTCCCTTCGTTCTATCCCGGTAAAAGTTCTTGAAGAAAACCGTCTGATAATAAACCAGCATATTAAGAAGAAAAATAAAGGGAAAATATCATACACTCATATTATAGGTTATGCAATTGTAAAAGCAATTGAAACTAACCCCGTGATGAATAATGCTTTCACTGTTATAAACGGTGAGCCTAACGTGATACATAAAAGCAGGGTTAATCTTGGGCTGGCAATTGACCTTGAAAAAAAGGATAGAACCCGCTCGCTGATTGTACCCAACATTAAAAACGCCAATGAGATGAACTTTAAACAGTTCTTTGATTCGTATAATGATATAATTAACCGTTCACGGTCGGGCAAAATTGATATTGCAGATTTTCAGGGGACAACAATTTCGCTGACAAATCCCGGAACAATTGGCACAGCATCATCACAGCCAAGGTTAATGGTAGGGCAGGGCGCTATTATTGCTACCGGTGCACTAGATTATCCGGCCGAATACCAGGCAATGACAAAAGATATTATTATTAAGCTTGGCATCAGCAAAGTAATGAACATTACCAGTACCTATGACCACAGAATTATCCAGGGCGCTGAATCAGGATTGTTTCTTAAGAGAATTCACGAGCTGCTGATTGGCAAAGATGAATTTTATGAGAAAATATTTGAAGACCTTAATATTCCTGCCCGGCCGATGTACTGGAGAATTGACAAGAACCCGGAAGACTTTGTTGGCATAAACAATCTTGAAGAGATTGAAAAGCAGGCGAAAGCAATACAGCTAATTAATATGTATCGTGTTCGGGGACATTTAATAGCAAATCTTGACCCGTTAAAGCCTGCAGTTAAGTATCATCCCGAGCTTGACCCGGCTACATATAACTTTACAGTTTGGGACCTCGACAGGGGGTTTATTACCGGAGGCCTTGCAGGACTGAGAACAGCAACCCTTCGCGAAATACTTGATGTACTTGAAAAAACATACTGTGAAAATATCGGGGTTGAGTACAGGCATATATCGGATCCCGGTGAAAAGGAATGGCTGCAGAATAAAATGGAGCCGATAAAGAACCGCCCGATATTTTCGAAGAATGAGAAAAAGCATATCCTCTACAAGCTTTTGCAGGCGGAAAATTTCGAAAAGTTCATTGAGAAAAAATATCTGGGGCATAAAAGATTTTCCCTTGAAGGCTCGGAAACCATTATCCCCCTGCTCGATTATCTTTTGACTCTGGCTGCCGAAGACCAGGTGCAGGAAATTGTGCTCGGCATGGCCCACCGCGGAAGGCTGAATGTCCTTGCAAATATCATCGGCAAAAGCATGCAGTCTATTTTTTCGGAATTTGAAGATATTACAGATGAAGAATCAACCCAGGGCTCTGGTGATGTAAAATATCATCTCGGTGCAAGCGGCATGTACAAAACCAGAACGGGTGATGAGATTACTGTTTCGGTGGCATCAAACCCCAGCCATCTTGAATTTGTTAATCCAGTTGTAGAAGGCATTGTCCGCGCTAAACAAACTTTATATAAGGATGATGCGCGGAATAAAATTATCCCTGTATTGCTTCATGGCGATGCGGCAATTGCAGGAGAGGGAGTTGTTGCTGAAACACTGAACCTTTCGCAGCTAAAGGGATACAGCACCGGCGGCACAGTCCATATAATTATTAACAACCAGATAGGGTTTACAACCGGACCGGTTGATGCCCGCTCTACTATTTATGCTTCTGACGTTGCAAAAATGGTGCAGGCGCCCATTTTTCACGTTAATGGGGATGACCCCGAGTCAGTTCTGCTTGTCACAAGGCTGGCTTATGAGTTCAGAATGATGTATAATAAAGATGTTGTGATAGATGTTTACAGTTACCGCAGGCTTGGACATAACGAAGCAGATGACCCTGCATATACACAGCCGGTTTTATATAAGGCTATCAGGAACCATTCTTCGGTCAAGGCAATTTACCAGAATACGCTCATCACAGATAAAGTTATAACCGAAGAGGAGATAAAGGAAACAGAAGCGAAAATTTATGAGAACATGGATTCAGGTTATTCCACTGCAAAGGAAGGCCCATCTGATTTCGAATCAGATTTACCGATAACCTTAACTCAAGAAGAAGTAGAGACGCTCAGGAAGTTTGAGCTTGATGAAATTACGATGGATAACTTAAATTATGTAGTTGATAAGATTACAACTCTGCCTGAGAATTTTAACCTCCATCCGAAGCTGAAAAGATTTATTGAAAGCCGCAGAGAGTTCCTTAACAAAGATATAAAAATAGACTGGTCGCTTGCGGAAGCACTTGCATTCGGCACGCTGCTTCTTGAAGGGTTTCCTGTAAGGCTGAGCGGGCAGGACAGCGCTCGTGGAACATTTTCGCAAAGGCATATTGTGCTGACCGATACCGAAACCGAAAAAGAAATTATTCCGCACAATACAATTGCACCCGAAAAAGCAGCTATTGAACCGCTTGACAGCCTGCTTTCGGAAACGGCAGTGCTGGGATTTGAGTTCGGGTACAGCACGGCAGACCCCTTAACTCTGGTTCTGTGGGAAGCACAGTTCGGTGATTTTGCGAACGTTGCCCAGCCTATTATTGATAATTTTATTTCAAGCTCTAATACCAAGTGGGGACTGCCAAGCAATATCACATTGCTTTTGCCGCATGGCCAGGAAGGGCAGGGGCCTGAACACTCCAGCGCAAGGCTTGAACGTTTCCTTGCTCTTTGCGCCGAAAATAATATTACCGTATGTAATCCTTCAACACCGGCGCAGTATTATTATTTGCTGCGAACGCAGGGCAAATACCATAACAGGAGGCCTCTTATTATTATGACACCAAAGAGCCTTTTAAGACTGCCCGATGCTAAATCTGCAAAATCAGAATTTATTGGTGGGAAATTCAAAGTCGTTATCGATGATGAAGGGATCAATAAAGATGAGGTTAAGCGTGTTATAGCCACCAGCGGGAAATTCTACTTTGACCTTGCTAAATACAGAAAGGAGCACAACAGAAATGATGCTGCGCTTGTAAGGGTTGAAAGATATTATCCATATCCAACGGAGGAAATGAAAAATATTCTATC
>DASXTZ010000365.1:0-4541 GCA_036505135.1 Ignavibacteria bacterium | reverse complement strand
AGCCCAACTATATTGGTAAAGTTAACTTCATCAGTTATATGATGTTCATGTTTTACCTCATTTATCTTAAGTACAAAATATACCAGGATCAGTCCCGGGATAGCTACGATAAAAAAACATGCTCTCCAGCCAAAATGAATGCTTATTAAACCTGAAAGCACCATTCCAAGCGTTCCTCCGAAGAACATTCCCAGATGAAAAATCGAGCTTGCCTTTGCCCGTTTTTCTTTGGGGAAGTTATCTGCTATGAGTGAAGTTGCCGAGGGGGCATAAGAGGCTTCACCGATTCCGACTATGCCTCTTGTAATTAATAGCTGGATAAAGCTGTAAGAAAGACCGGTAAAGAAGGTAGCCACTGACCAAATAGAAACACCTATTGCAATAATATTTTTCCTGATCCACTTATCAGCAAGGATGCCCAATGGAACCGAGCCTGTAGCGTGGACCATCATAAATACGGTTCCAATAAGGCCAAGCTGGAAATCGCTTAAACTGAAATCTGCTTTCAGGAAGCTGAATAAAGGGAAAATAATCTGCCTGTCGAAATAATTGAAAAACTCAATTAACGTTAAAACGAGAAGGATTTTAGATGGGGACCCTATCCGCTTCAGAGCAAACCTCTCGATTTAATTGACTGCTTACTTTATTAATGAGCGTAATTTTTTAGAAGCTCTACAAATAACCTGACACCAAATCCTGTTGCGCCCGGAGTATGGTATTCTTCAATCGATTCGCCTACATTAAAGGCGACGCTTGCTATATCCAGGTGCGCCCATGGAAATTTATTATCAACAAATTTCTTAAGGAAGATGCCTCCCATTATAGTTCCTGCCTGGCGTGTTGGGCCTGTATTTTTAATATCAGCAATCTCGCTTTTCATCAGCTTATCATATTCATCATACAAAGGCATTTCCCATACTCTTTCGAAAGTTTTTTCGCCTGCTTCAAATATTTTTGAGTTAAGCTCTTTATCATTTCCCATCAGGCCGGCAAGTAAATGACCAAAACATATAATAGCAGCTCCTGTCAAAGTGCAAACGTCAATAACTGCTTTTGGCTTATAGTTAGCCGCGTATTCAAGTGCATCAGCAAGTATCAGCCTGCCTTCAGCATCGGTATTATCTACTTCAATTGTTTTGCCGGAGTAGCTTTTAATAACATCACCCGGCTTGTATGAATGACCGCTGGGCATATTTTCTACTGTGGGTATCAATCCGATAACATTCATTTTATATTTTAATTTTGCAATTGCCTCAAATGCCCCTACAACTGCAGCAGCGCCGCCCATATCCATTTTCATTGATTCCATCCCCTGAGCAGGTTTAAGCGAAATGCCTCCGGAATCAAAAGTTACTCCTTTCCCTACAAGAACAATAGGTTTTTCAGACTTATTACTTCCAAAATATTGGAGTATGAGAAATTTTGGCGTATTATGGCTTCCCTTGCCAACTGCAAGCACAGCGCCCATGTTAAGCTGAGAAATTTTCTTTTCATCAAAAATTGTAACCTGATAGCCGGCCTTAATTGAAGATTTCTTTACAACCTCGGCAAACTTTTCAGGATAAAGTATGTTAGATGGTTCGTTTTCAAGGTCTCTTGCCATTAATACTGCGTCGGTAATTATTTTTGAATCCTTCAGTGCGTCTGCTGCATCTTTTGTATATTTTGGTGAATCGGTGAAAAATATTATTTCGTCGAAAGAATGGAAATCGGGTTTAGTATAGTATTTCTTGGGGTTATACTGTGTTAAGAAAACTCCTTCGCAAATTGCCTGCATAATTTCATAATGCGAGAAATTGATTATGCTTTTTATCAATGCCAGGTCCGGAATTTCAAAGGCAACCGAAGTTAGTTTCATGGCGGCAAGTTTTTTCGCAGCAGATGCGTAGGCTACCCTGATTTTGTTTAATGTTATCTCTTTTGAGTTCCCCAAACCAAATACCATAAGGCGCTTACTTTTAAGTTCTCCGGTTATATATGTGAGCGTTGCTGAATTTGCCGAACCTGTAAAATCTTTTGTTTCAATAAGTGTCTCAAGGCTGCCCTTATACAATGTGTTGAGCCAATGAAGCTTTTGATCAGCCATGTCTTCAAATGTAACTGAAGCAACCACCTCAGCCTTTATATCTTTTATCTTCTTTACCTCGAATTTAGTTTTCATTTTATCCCGCTTGAACCCCGGGTCCCCGGGGTGATTAATTTATTTAATATACTTTTCTGATTTGCTGATTACTTCTTTTGTTAATTCATCAACGTTTCCGCCTTCGATAAAGGCACCAGCAGCATTAACATGGCCGCCGCCGCTAAATTCCCCGGCTAGCTTGTTTACCGGAATGGTTCCTTTGGAACGAAAGCTTAGTTTAACCCCTCGTTTTGTTTGTGTAATTATTACTCCCACCACAACGCTTTCAAGGCTTAGCAAATGCTGGCTGTAACCATCGGTTGCGTATTCATCAGTCCCTGTTTCCTCAAAATCTTTAGTTAATAATATCGAATATGCAAATCTGTTATTGAAATCAAGTTTTATAT
This sequence comes from Ignavibacteria bacterium, assembly GCA_036505135.1. GTDB lineage: Bacteria > Bacteroidota > Ignavibacteria > Tepidaquicellales > OLB5 > DASXTZ01. The sequence continues at coordinate 2,012 of DASXTZ010000365.1, read as the reverse complement.
TTTCAAGAAATCTTCCAAGCAGCTTAAGTTTACCGGGTGTAGCCTTGTTGTACACTTCGGAATAGATCTTATACGGATTAATACCATAACCTAATAGCTCTGCAGCTATTAAGTGAGTCTCGGGATCGGTCCTTTCAAATTTGAATGACCCTGTATCGGTCATAATTGCTGTATACAAAGCAGTTGCTATTTCTTCATCGATACTTTCGCCGGTATATTTAAAAAACCTGAATAATATTTCCCCCGTTGAAGGAGCTTCGGTATCCGAAATATAATAATCAAATCCGTTTTTACCAAAGCCCATATGATGGTCTATCATAACCTTTTTAGCTTTGCTTTCCCGGATAAAAGGAGCCAGGGTTCTGACTCGGGCATATTCATTTGTGTCCAGAATAAAAATTACATCGGCTCTTGATATAATATCCTTATGTTTTTCTTCGTCAAATTGCTCTATTATCTCATCCTTATCAAGGAATGTATAATTATCAGGGGTCTTTGAATAATTTATTATTTTGGCAGACTTGCCTTTTTTCAATAAATATTTGTATAGAGCGATTTCACTTCCAATTGAGTCTCCATCGGGGTTCACATGGCTGGTCAATATAAACTCTTGATTTTTATGAATTAAATCGGCGATTTCCTTAAACATCTCTGCTATTTTGAAATATAACACACAGATACAATATTATCAATGATTTTTACAATATTGTGAGGGTGAAGGAATTTAGACATATGATTACTTTGTATGCAAATTTTTATATAGAATATACCGTGAAAATGAAATATTTTTAAGCAAATCTACAGCAATAAAAACTGAGATGAAAAGAATTCTACTTTCTGCAGTTTTCATTTTTGTTTCGTATTCAATTTATTCACAGGAATACTGGATTCATAAACCTTCACCAACCGGAAAGCTTCTTACCCGCATACAATTTGTTGATACTGTTTACGGCTGGGCTGCGGGCGATTCCGCAACTATAATACATACAACCAACAGCGGCCAGAACTGGGTTATTCAGAATACGGGGGTTATATCTTTTCCTATAGATGATATGTTTTTTCTAAACCGCAGATTTGGCTGGGCGGTGCTTAATGATTATTATACCTTTGGTACAAGGATTTTAAAAACCACGAACGGAGGTGATAACTGGCAGCTCACGGTTTTTCCGGATACTACAGTTTTCCTGGCGGCAATTTATTTTCTTGATTCCCTGAATGGATTCATGGGTGCCTATACCGGCGAGATTTTTAAAACATCTAATGGAGGAACAAGCTGGGACTCATGTCATGTTGATACAAATTACTGTCCTTTCCTGTATCTTTTCCCGAAGGTTAATTTCTGTTTTTTAAATTCTCAAACGGGTTTTGTGTGCGGTGGCCAGATAGATATCCAGGGAATGGTTTGGAAAACCACAAATGCCGGATTGGATTGGTTTACTTATTGTATAACCCCCGAACCGCTTAAACGTATTAAGGCAATATCTACTACAAGAATCATGGCAGTTGGAGGGGATTATGAATACGGGTCAATATCTGCACAGTCTTTTGATGGGGCGCTAACAGACACAAGCTGGATATATGACCTTATCGGCCCCAACGATTCATTAAGCTTCTTCGGCATTGGGCAGGCAATTGCATTCAGAACTCCTTCTGAGCTTTGGGTGCCGCTGGCATTCTCACAGAAATGGGCTTTAAGCCTCGACTCTGGAAGCATAACCAGTTCCTGGCAGGAAATTAATGCTCCTGACAGCACTTCTGTTTATGATGCAGTATTTATTACTCCCACATTTGGCTGGGCGTGCGGAACCAGCGGCGCGCTTTTGAAATATAATACTGCAATAATTGGCATTACAAAAAATGAAAACGAGGTTCCTTTCAAAAATACATTGTTTCAAAATTACCCTAATCCGTTTAACCCAACAACTACAATAAGCTATTATTTAGAAAAAAAAGCTTTTACAAAAATTACCATTTACGATTTGCTTGGAAAAGAAGTGAAAAGCTTTGTTCAG
>DASXTZ010000364.1:0-2586 GCA_036505135.1 Ignavibacteria bacterium | reverse complement strand
TCTTCTCCTACGAGTTTTAATCTGGGTGCTCTTACGTTTTCTGTCCCTAAGCCTGCTTGTGCAGCAGCGAGCTTAATATATTGTACAAGTTTGGGATGAATATCTAATTCAAGCAAAGGCATAAACCAACGATAAATTTTTGTGGCCTCTTCAATCTTTCCCATTTTTACCAAATCATAGATAGCTACCGTTTCATTGGGAAAGGCATTCACTAAACCTGCCAGCCAGCCATCAGCGCCCAACAATAATTCTTCCATAGCAATCGTATCCACACCGCAAAGAATTTTATAACGGTCACCAAAACGATTTTTCATTCTGGTGACATTGCTTACATCTCTTGTACTTTCTTTTACTGCTGTGATATTTTTACATTCAATCAATTCTTCAAACATATCCGGTGTGACTTCAATTTTATAATCAACTGGGTTATTGTAGATCATGATAGGCAGTTCAGTTGAATTGGCAATAGCTTTGAGATATTCTACAGTTTCCCTGTCATCGCTTTTATATATCATGGGAGGTAGCAACATAAAACCCTGCACATTCCATTGTTCAGCCAATTTTGTTTGCTTCAATGCATCCGCAGTACTACTTTCCGCAATATTTAAAACAACCGGAATCCTGGAATTAATTTTTTTCAACGCAAACTTTATTAACGTTTCTTTTTCATTTGCCGTTAATGTACTGGCTTCGCCCAACGAACCACCAATAATGACTCCATGGATGCCTGCATTCAATTGGTAGTCCAAATTCTTTTCAAAAGCAGCGAGATCTAATTCATCATTGTCAGTAAACGGGGTGGTGAGAGCGGGGAAAATTCCTTTCCATTCTAACATATAATATTTTTGTGCCGCTAAAGTTAGGACTGTTTGAATTTATTTATATGCTTAAGTTAAATAGAAGGGAGCAAAGCTAGTCGAAACCATTACCTTAACCTATCCGAGAACTAATATGCTGATAAGAAAATCAATTATTCTTTTTATTGTATCTCTTTTTTGGAGTCGATATTTTTCATACAGTCAAAGCGTTTACGTAAATACTCCTAACGGTATTTTTGAATTGAACGGCGGTGCTGGTAATTGCAGTTTTATTCCCTTAACCAACCCGTGTGGTCCCGAAATTAACATCTTAAACATGGCCTTGTTTAAGGACACGCTTTATTATACACTCTCGACCGGAGAATTAAAGCGATTTAAACTGGGTACTCCCGGAAGTTGCGAATTATTGACACAAGTGCCCGGTTCCAATTCAATGACGGTAGATAAAAACGGTATCCTTTATCTGGCCGGAGGTAATCGTTTATCGAAATATAATCCCTATACCAATCAGATCACATTATTAGACACTATGCCCTGTCAAAGTTCAGGTGATTTAACTTTTTATAGAGATAAACTTCTCTTAGCTGGCCGCAATCCTAACAGCCCAGTTTCAGGAATTTTTGAAATAAATATTAATAACCCACCGGCAAGCACAAATTATATGAATACTGATAATTTTTCTTTTTTTGGTTTAATATCTTTTCCTAGGAGTTGTAATAAAAGCAGATTTTTCGGTCTGGCTTCGAAAGGCAGTAATACGGAAATGGTTGAACTTGATCTAGAAAATAAAACAGTATCGGGGGTAATCTGCACGCTTCCCATGGAAATATATGATGCAGCGAGCAATACGGAAAACGGAAATGATGATAATGTTTTGATCACTAATTTAAACATTTATCCGCCTTGCATTCCTATGACTACAGGCGGGGTTGAAATCAGTTCTTTTTATCCATCACCGGGCGATATCATTTACAAATTGGACAATACTGTTTCAAACACCTCAGGATCTTTTTCAGATATTTCTGTCGGCACTCATACTATTACCGCCATCGCTCCTTCCGGCAGATGTTCAAGCGATACTACATTTACTATTCCTCCACCTGCCGCATTAGTTAAAACCGTTGATGCCAGGCAATCTCATTGCAATCTTGATAACGGATGGATAAAAATAAATTTGAACGCTTACCCGGCTAACGCTTATTCAAGCATCAATAATGGACCCTTTACGCATACTCTTCAATATTCAAATCTTTCACCGGGAAATTATTATGTGCAGGTAAAGAATGGTCCTAATTGTTATTTCGACACCAGCATTTCAATACAAAACATCAATGATGTTAAACCAAATATTCGGATACAAACAAAAGATCAGGTTTGCTTTGCAAATAATGGAAGCATTCATTTAGATCTAACCGGAAATGACTCTCCTTATTTTTATCAACTTAATAACGGCGATTTTATCAGCAACAATGAGTTTGCAGATCTTTCACCCGCAACGTACAAAATCAATATTAAAAATAATTTCGATTGCCAATGGGATACCTTTGCTGTTATTGCACCTTATACGCTGAGTCCTGTTTCCGTAAATATTGAGCATACTGATCCAACATGCAGAGGTATTAGTAATGGAACAATTAAAGTGAACATAAATGGAAGTCAACCTCCATATTATTTTCTCATCAATTATCATTCGTATAATAATGGTCAGGCGATAACAGGTTTTACGGAAGGAAATTATTCAATTGAAATAAGGAATGGAGATCAGTGT
>DASXTZ010000363.1:0-12309 GCA_036505135.1 Ignavibacteria bacterium | reverse complement strand
TATTGGCGCAGGAATAGAATATACAAATTCAAGCAGGCCGGAAGATTCATATTTGAAAAGAATGTCTTTCCGGCTTGGAGCATTTTACACAGAAGAATATTTAAGGATAAAGAACGAGCCAATAAATACCATAGGAGGCAGTGCTGGCTTAACCCTGCCTGTTGGCCGATACAATGCACTTGACCTTGTCTTTCAGTACTACATGAGAGGAAAAACTACGAACGGCCTGATAAGAGATAATGTTATCCGGCTTGGGGCATCGTTAAGAATAGGCGAGCTGTGGTTTCTCAAGCCTTCAGACGAGTTTTAATTCATAAATTAATTTTTACAACATATCCCAAAAAATACAATGTCAGCTTTACAGGAATTTGACCCGCAAATTTATTACGCAATCAGAAACGAGCTTGAAAGGCAGAACAACAAGCTTGAGATGATAGCTTCAGAAAACTTCACCAGCATTGCAGTAATGGAGGCAATGGGTTCGGTGATGACAAACAAATATGCTGAAGGCTACCCCGGCAAACGATACTATGGAGGATGTGAATTTGTAGATATTGCAGAAAATGTTGCACGTGACCGCGCTAAGGAATTATTCGGTGCTGCATATGCAAATGTTCAGCCTCATTCCGGTTCGCAGGCTAATATGGCCGTATACTTTGTCCTTGTTAAGCCGGGTGATAAGGTCATGGGAATGAACCTTTCTCATGGCGGACACCTAACACACGGCTCGCCGGTTAATTTTTCCGGACAGCTTTATAACTTCGTGCCATACGGTATTAATCCTGAAACAGAAATGCTGGATTATGACCAGCTTGAAAGTGTTGCTGTTAAAGAAAAGCCTAAGATGATAACAGTTGGTGCAAGTGCCTATTCGCGTAACATCGATTATAAAAGGTTCAGAGAAATCGCAGATAAGGTTGATGCTTTTTTATTTGCCGATATTGCACATCCTGCAGGACTGATAGCTAAAGGCTTATTGAATGACCCCCTTCCCCATTGCCATGTTGTAACTACAACAACCCATAAAACTCTGCGCGGTCCAAGGGGCGGAATGATACTCATGGGGCAGGATTTTGAAAATCCGTTCGGACTAAAGGCTCCTAAATCAGGAAGAATAAAAATGATGAGCGAGCTTTTTGACTCAATGGTTATTCCGGGGGTACAAGGCGGGCCGCTTATGCATGTTATTGCAGCAAAAGCTGTTGCGTTTAAGGAAGCATTGGATGGAGAATTTAAAACTTACGCTGAACAAATCATCAAGAACGCTAAAGCTCTTGCCAATAAATTAATGGAATTTGATTTCAAAGTTATATCCCGCGGTACTGATAATCATTTGATGCTTATTGACCTGCATAACAAAAATATGACAGGCAAGCAGGCACAGGAAATGCTTGATGAAGTTGGCATTACCGTAAATAAGAATGCTGTTCCATTCGACGATAAAAGCCCGCTCATTACAAGCGGCATAAGGATTGGCACTCCTGCCTTAACAACACGCGGTATGAAGGAAGCCGATATGGAAAAAATTGCATCAATTATTAATGATATTATTAATGACCAGAGCGATGAAATAAAACAGAATGTAAAACAGAGGATAGAAGACTTAACGACGGAGCATCCATTGTACCCGGAATTATTTACATGGTAGAGCTCCTGCAGAGGCGGAGCAGCGAAGCGCAGAGCAATCTATTTTATGGCTGATGAACATCAAAATAATGGAGATAAGCGTGTAGAGGAAAAAGAGATGGGCTTTCTTGACCATCTTGAAGAGCTGAGATGGAGAATAATAAAGGCGTTAATAGGTATAGTTGTTGGAGCAATTTTATGCGGTATTTTTTCGGATTGGATAATGAATAATATTCTGCTTGCCCCTGCTGCAAAAACCAATCCTCCGCTTGTATTAATTAACCTTAAGCCGTATGGGCAAGTAGTTCTTTACATGCAGGTAGCAATTGTTGGCGGAATAATACTCAGCATCCCGAACATTTTTTATCAGCTGTGGAAGTTTATAGAGCCCGGCTTAATGGCAAATGAAAAAAGGTATGCGGCAAGGATCACATTCTTTACATCACTATGTTTTCTGGCAGGAATAGCGTTTGCATATTTTGTCATGCTGCCAACGGCTCTTGGTTTTTTTGCGGAATTTGGAACCCAGGCTATTTCGAACAACATTGCAGTGGATGAATACTTCGGTTTCATTATTTCCGTTATGATAGCAGCCGGAGTTGTTTTTGAGCTGCCTATGGTTTCGTTCTTTTTATCGAGGCTGGGGCTGCTAACACCAAAGTTCATGAGGAAATACCGAAGGCATGCAATTGTAGTTATATTGCTTCTGGCAGGTATATTAACACCCAGTCCTGATATAACAAGCCAGCTTTTGTTAGGACTTCCTCTGATTATCCTATATGAAATAAGCATACTGATTTCAAAGCTGGCGCAAAAGAAATCCGATTTTTAATCAGAGTTTTGGATTAAAAGGGTTTAAAAAAAAAGTTGGAAGCCGAATTAAGAAAAATATCAGAACCAATAGAAAATGAGCTGAACGAGTTTAAAGTTCATTTTCGTGAGGCTATTAAGTCAAAGGTTGTTCTTGTTGACCTTATTAGCAAGTATATATTAAGACAAAAAGGAAAGAAGATAAGGCCAATACTTGTACTGCTATCAGCCAAGCTTTGCGGCGAAATTAATAAAAGGACTTACACGGCTGCAACACTTGTTGAAATGCTTCACACAGCTACATTGATTCATGACGATGTAGTTGACGATGCAAAAACAAGGCGCGGGCTTGCCTCAATAAATGCAGTATGGAAAAATAAGATTGCGGTCTTAATGGGAGATTTCATGCTGTCGCGCGGGCTGCTCCTTGCTCTTGAAAACGATGAGTGCGGATTTTTAAAAATTACTTCACGTGCCGTAAAAAGAATGAGTGAAGGCGAGCTGCTGCAAATACAGAAGAACCGCAAGCTTGAGGTTACAGAGGAAACGTATTTTAAAATTATTTCAGATAAAACAGCATCATTAATCACTGCATGCTGCGAGCTGGGAGCTTCAAGCACATCGAAGAATAGCGAAGAAATTAAGCTGCTCAGCGAGTTTGGCGAAAATATCGGAATCGCATTCCAGCTGCGGGACGATATACTTGATTATATCGGCAAGAAAAAAATAATGGGGAAATCCTCCGGTTCTGATCTTAAAGAAAAGAAGTTTACCCTGCCCTTGATCTACGCACTGCAAAATTCAACCAAAAAGGAAGCAAAGGAAATAATAAGTATTGTTAAGAACGGCTCTTTCTCAAAAAGCCGCAGCTATGTAATGGATTTCATAAATGAGCATAACGGGATAGAGTATACCGTAAAAAAAACTACCGAATACTGTACCACTGCAAAATCAAAAATAAACAATTTTAAATCATCTGAAACAAAAGAAACCCTTAATTACTTTGTTGATTTTATAGCCGAAAGAATAAACTAAACAATATCTTTATTTTAATTAATTTAAGAAGTACAGATTGCTTCGCTTCGCCGATAAATTATTTTTATCTTTGTAACTTATGCCCCAAAAAATTGCAGCTATAGTAGGAAGACCTAATGTAGGAAAATCATCTCTTTTCAACCGGCTTACCGGAAAAAAAGCTGCTATAGTCCATGACTCTCCCGGCGTAACAAGAGATAGAAATTATGGCGAGACTGAATGGAATGGAAAGAAATTCTTCCTTATCGATACCGGAGGTTTTGTTCCTGCAAGCAAAGATGTTTTTGAAGCCGCAATAAGAGAGCAGGTCCAGATTTCCATTGAAGAGGCCGATGTAGTTTTATTTATTGTTGATGCTAAAAGCGGTTTGATGGCGCTTGACCTTGAAATTGCCCGCATCCTGCGGAAAGAAATTAACAAGAAAACTTCTGATAAAAAAGTAATCCTTGTCTTAAACAAAGTTGATACACAAACCGATGAAGTGATAAAGCCTGATTTCTTCAAGCTGGGTTTGGGCGAGCCATTTGAAGTATCAGCGCTTGTTGGAAGAAAGTCCGGCGACCTGTTAGACCTGATCACTAATTATTTTCCATCTGATGAACCGGATAAATATGATAAATCTTCGATCAAGTTTGCTATTATCGGAAGGCCCAATGTTGGAAAGTCATCCATCAGCAATGCTCTTACTCAATCCAAAAGAAATATAGTTACAAACATTCCGGGCACGACCAGGGATTCTGTAGACACAATCATAAAATATTTCGGTAAGGAAATTACATTAATAGATACTGCTGGGTTAAGGCGTAAAAGCAGGATTCGCCGCTCGGAAAGCCTTGAATATTTTTCAGCTATCCGCACGCAAAGAAGTATTGAAAGATGCGATGTGGCAATAATTATAATAGATGCAACGCATATCCGAAGCAAAATGTCACGGTATAAATATCTCGAGCTTGCCACCTTTAAGCTTGATAAAGAAGATATTGAAATAATTAATTCAGCCGCAGAGATGAAAAAAGGCATATTAATAGTAATTAACAAATGGGATTTAATTGAGAAAGAAAGTAAAACGGCGAAGCTTTTTGAGGAAAAAGTAAAAGAGCATTTAATAACTTACAACTATCTCCCGTTTATTTTTACCTCTGCTTTAACAAAGCAAAGAGTTTCAAAGATACTTGACGCGGCAATGAAGGTATATGAGGAAAGAAAAAGAGAAATTAAAACAAGCGAATTTAACAATAAGCTTAATAAAACCATCAAAGAAACTCCGCCTCGCTCAAAATCACACAAAGAAATTAAGATAAATTATATAACCCAGCTTAAGCATTCACCGCCGGTTATCGGGTTTTTCTGCAACTTTCCAAGTGAGATTGAAGATAACTACAAAAAGTTTCTAGAACATAAGATAAGGCAGTTCTGGGGATTTAAAGGTGTACCTTTAACATTAGTATTTAAAAGAAAGTGACCAAAGAGGCAAAAGGCAAAAATGAAAAGGCAAAAATCGATTAAACAAACTCAATAAACTTAACTAACTTAATGAACTTATTTTATCCATATTTCGTCCGGTAATTCGTCATCATTGTCAACACCTGCCCGTGTAGGAAATTCTTTGCAAAGCACATCACTCATTTTATCTATTAATTGAAGTATTCCGGCTAAATAATTTCCGGCTTTAAACCGTTCCTTCAATTCGTCCTCAAGCGTATTCCATATTTCATCAGGAATTTTTGCGTAAATCCCCTCATCAGCAATAATATCGTAATATTTCTCTTCGAATATGATAAATACAAGAACCCCTGTTCCTTCTTTTGTATTCCATACCTTCATTTTATCAAAGTCTTTCATAGCCAGCTCATGTGGAAGATAAAGCTTTTCCAGCCAGCTTCTTTTACGCCGGAAGCTTAGCACAATTTCGCCAACAGTTTGTGATTCAACTTTTCCAACCTTACGCTGAATATCTTTCAGCCCATCTTCGGAAAAATAATTATAAATCCAGTTTTTCAAATAGTGAAATAATTAAATAGTGAGATAGTGAAATAAATTTAGTTTACCAGTTAAATTGTTAATTAGTTAATCAGTAAAATTTCGTAACTCGTAATTCGTAACTCGTAACTTGCAAAATAGATTGCTTCGCTCGGCTCGCAATTAATAATTCACCATGATCCGCTTGCTCCGCCTCCGCCAAATGAGCCTCCACCACCAGAAAACCCGCCCCCGCTCCATGAGCTTCCGCCTGACCAGCCGCTGCCGCCTGTGTGCCACCAGTTGCTTCGCCCGCCTCCCCATCCAAATATGCGGCGGAAAATGGGTATTATAAACACGAATACAAAAAAGAATCCGAAAACCAAGAACAAAATGGGTATTCCGCAAAGCAATCCGCCGGCGCCGGTATCCTTGTCATCTGATTTTTCACGTGTGTACTCACCTCTGGTAGTTTTAATCATTGCATCTACACCTGCATTGATTCCTTCATAGAATTTTCCCTGCTTAAATTGTGGAGTTATCTCTTTTCGTATAATTTGGTCACATAATGCATCGGGCAGGGCGCCTTCAAGACCGTAACCTACCTCTATTCTTAATCTTTTATCATCCTTTGCAATAAAAAGGAGTGCACCATTATCTTTCCCCTTTTGACCGATACCATTTTGCTCGGCAATCTCAATTGATTTTTCTTCAAGCGATTCGCCTTCAAGCGAGGAGACCATCCACACGACTATTTGTGTAGATGCTTCCTTATCAAAATTTGCAAGCTTGGATTCAAGTGATTGGATTTGCGATGGGGTTAAGGTTCCGGTTTTATCGGTAACATAATTAGTTATCTTATTTTCAGGCTGAACGGCCTTGGAGCGCTGGCCATAGGCTTCGCAAATAATAAGGAAACAAGCTAATATTAAATATATCAATCTGTTCAATATGTAAATTTAAAGTTAAGGGAAACATTTTAAAACATAATAAAAAAGCCCCGCTGTAATTGAGAAACCCTGATAAATACAGAGCTTTTGTTAAAAGCATTTATTGGTTGGATTGAAAAAATAAGAGAGATTGAAAATCAATAAAGAGATTCCCACTTGAGTTTTTTTCTCAGTAGAATCTTGAAATAAAACTATAATAGAATTGCTTACAAATCAGTGAATCGGTTCAGAAATTTCTTTCAATATCTCAGCATTAAGATTATTGTCATGATCCTTTACAGCAAAATCACCTAAAGAAACGATACCAACCATTCTTTTATCTTTATTTAAAACCACAAGGCGGCGTATTTGCTTATCTTCCATGATTTTTGCCGCCTTTTCTATATTATCATTTTCGTAACAGTAGCAAATACCGCGTGTCATTATATCGCGAACAGGAGTTGTTTTCGGATCATTGCCGCCGGCGACTGCACGGGTTGTAATATCCCTATCGGTTACCATACCAACCAGCCTGTCATTTTCGCCAACCGGAATTGCTCCTATATCCCTATCCTGCATTCTTTGTGCTGCATCCATAATAGTTGTAGCCGGTTCTATAAATTCCGGCCTTGGAGTCATAACTTCTTTTATCTGCATAATAACCTCCTTAATGTTGTACTTATATATAAAAGTTTGATTAAGGCTTATTGGTTCTGAATTGGAATCTCTTTTTTTTGAAGTAGTTGATTTTTCTTAACAAGAAATTTGCAAGAAATATGGTAGAATTAACAGGCGGAAAATAAAATTAATACTCCTCCATACTCTTAATTTCAAGCTTTTCAACCGGATAACGGTAAATTGCATTTACGAAAATATTAGCTATCTTTATGTTGTTTATAAGTGGGATGTTGTAGTCAATTGCTTTGCGGCGTATTGTAAAGCCGTCTTGCTCACTGAATTTTTGTTTTGATGAAGGAGTGTTTATCACCAGGTCAAATTTTTTCTTCTCCAGATATGTTAAAATGTTTGGAGATTTTTTCTCGCTTATCTTATAAACCTGCTTAGCTTTAATTTTATTTTCTTTTAAAAGGATGTACGTATTTGTCGTTGCAAATAATTTGAATCCCATTTCATCAAGCTTTTTAGCGCTGTCAAGGAATTCAAACTTATCTTCCACATCTCCAAGTGTAATTAAAATATTTTTTTCGGGAAGACGAAAACCTGTGGATAAAAGAGATTTCAGAAAAGCTTCTTCCGGTGTATCTCCAAAACAGGCAACTTCTCCTGTTGAGGACATTTCAACTCCAAGGATTGGATCAGCGCCGCTTAAACGTGAAAATGAAAACTGCGGAGCTTTAACCACAACATGATCAAGGTCAAGTGTTTTGTAATCACCCTTAATATCCATTCCAAGAATTGACTTTACGGCAAATTCAATAAAGTTGTAATTTGTAGCCTTCGATATAAACGGAAATGAGCGGCTTGCCCTAAGGTTACATTCAATGACCTTAACTTTATTTTCTTTTGCAAGATACTGTATGTTGAAAGGTCCCGTAATTTTTAATTCATTTACAATTGCCTTTGCTATCCTTTTTACCTGGTGGACTGTTTCGAAGTAAAGCTTCTGCGGCGGTATCATTAAGGTTGCATCTCCTGAATGGACGCCTGCATTTTCAATATGTTCGGAAATTGCGTAAATGATAAGTTCACCGTTTTGAGCGACGCCGTCAATTTCTATTTCCTTGGCGCCCTCCTCGAACTTTGAAATCACAACAGGGAATTCTTCGGATATGTGCGCATTTTGTTTTATATATTCATCAAGCGACTTATCATCATGACAGACCTTCATTGCAGTTCCTGATAGTACATATGAAGGACGGATCAAAGCAGGAAAACCTATTTTTTTTGCAAATAATTTTGCTTTTTTAAGCGAAGAAAGCTCCTGCCACTCAGGCTGGTCTATTTCAAGCTTATCCAATATTGTAGAAAACTTATTCCTGTCCTCGCATTTATCTATTGAGTGCGGAGATGTGCCCAATATCCATACGCCATTTTCATGTAGCTTCAATGCAAGGTTATTAGGTATCTGCCCGCCCATTGATATGATTATTCCAAGGGGTTTTTCATATTCATATATATCGAGCACGCGCTCAAGGCTCAGCTCTTCAAAATAAAGCTTATCGCAAATATCGTAATCGGTGCTTACCGTTTCAGGATTATAGTTCACCATAACAACTTTATACCCAAGCGAGCGGAGAAATTTCGCAGTTGTAACGCAGCACCAGTCAAACTCAACAGAAGAGCCGATTTTATAAGGCCCGGAGCCAAGAATCATTATTTTCTTTTCATCACGCTGGCTTGTTTCTTCGATATCATTTGCTGTCCCATGGTAAGTTGAATAAAGGTAATTTGTTTCTGCGGGATATTCAGCGGCAAGTGTATCTATTTGCTTGAAAACGGGAAGAACGCCAAGCTCTTTTCTAAAACTACGCACTTCTTCTTCAGTAATTTCCAGCAAAATGGAAATCTGCTTATCGGAAAGACCGAGCCTTTTAGCTTCCTGCAGAAACTCTTTCGATATATTTTCCTTCGTTGTCCCATTGTTTCTGAAATGATTTATTTGAGCAATCTGATACAAAAACCATTTATCTATTTTAGATTGATTGTATATTTCATCAACTGAGTGTCCGTCTCTTAATGCTCTTGAAATAGCAAAAAGCCTTCTTGGAGTTGGAGTAGTTATATCTTCCCAAATCGTTTCCGTTCTTGATTTGTTGAGCACAAGTCCGTACTTGCCTACTTGCAGCATCCGTATTGCTTTTTGTAAAACTTCGGGAAAGCTTCTCCCAATTGCCATAACTTCCCCTACCGATTTCATTTTGCTTCCAATTTCTTCGTCAACGTTCGGAAATTTTTGCAAATCCCAGCGTGGGATTTTAAGTGCGACATAATCCAATGCCGGTTCGAAACATGAATACGTTTTTTTTGTAATCGAATTCCTCAGTTCTGTTAGTTTGTACTCAAGCCCTAATTTTGCTGCAATATATGCAAGCGGGTAACCTGTTACTTTTGAAGCTAGTGCCGATGAACGTGAAAGTCTTGCGTTTACTTCAATAACCCTGTAATCGAGCCCATCGGCGGAATCAGATTCCGGATTTAATGCGAACTGAATATTGCACTCGCCAACAATTTTAAAATGCCTTATCGTTTTTATTGAAATATCACGAAGCAAATGATATTCTTTATTGGAAAGTGTTTGGGAGGGTGCAATTACAATGCTTTCACCAGTATGAACACCCAGCGGGTCAAAATTTTCCATATTGCAAACCGTAATGCAGTTATCAAAGCTATCACGCACAACTTCATACTCTATTTCTTTCCAGCCGCGAAGGTCTTCCTCTATTAACACCTGCGGAGAATATGAAAATGCCTCTTTTAAAGCCTTACGCAACTCCTTCTCATTTTTTGCAAATCCAGACCCAAGCCCGCCTAGCGTAAATCCCGCCCTTAAAATTACTGGGAATCCCACCTGCCTGCCGGCTTTTATACTTGCTGCGACCGATGTTACTGCAATTGATTTTGGAGTCTTTACCTTTATCTTATTAAGCTCCCTGACAAATAATTCCCTGTCTTCGGTTTTATTTATCGAATCAACTGAAGTTCCGAGCACAGTAACATTATATTTTTTTAATATACCTTTTCTGCCAAGCTCAAGTCCGCAATTAAGCGCCGTTTGTCCGCCGAAGCCCAGCATTATTGCGTCAGGATTTTCTTTTTTTATGACCTGTTCTACAAAATATGGGTTAACAGGTAGCAAATAAACTTTATCAGCCAGTCCTATATCGGTCTGAACTGTAGCAATATTAGGATTAACAAGAATAACATACTTGCCCTCTTCCTTTAGAGCCTTAATAGCCTGTGAGCCGGAGTAATCAAACTCGCCGGCCTCACCGATTTTAAGCGCCCCAGAACCGAGAAGTAATATTCTTTTTATGTCATTCCCGCGAAAGCGGGAATCTATTTTATTTAATTCTGTTTCTATCAATAATTATTATTCGAATGTGTATTTATAGTTCATGAGCTCTGCGAATTTTATGTCATAAATTTTTTCTGGATTCCCGCTTTCGCGGGAATTAGAGCATGTCAACAAACATATCAAACAGCCAGCCTGTATCATTGGGCCCGGGTGATGATTCAGGGTGAAACTGCACTGCAAAAAATGGTTTTGTTTTATGTTTAATGCCCTCGTTAGAGCCATCGTTGTTATTATAGAACCATTCTTCCCACTCATCGGGTAAAGTGCTTCGCTCAATCGCATAACCATGATTCTGCGATGTTATGTAACAATGCCCCTCTGTTTCTATACATGGCTGATTTTGTGAGCGGTGTCCGAACTTTAGCTTATATGTATCCGCACCGGCTGCAAGACCAAGTATCTGGCTTCCGAGACAAATTCCGAAAATAGGAATACCTATATCAAATGATTTGCGCAGGTTTTCTATTGTCGCTTTGCACATTTTTGGGTCACCGGGCCCATTGGACACAAAAATTCCGTTAAACTCATATTCAGAATTTAACGCCTCATAATCATGCGGAACCCGTATAACTTCTGCCTTACGTTTAAGAAAATTTCTGATAATGTTATTTTTTACTCCGCAATCGATGAGAAGTATTTTTTTCTTTGCAGACCCTTTGCCATATACAACAGGATCCTTAACGCAAACTTCAGCGGCAAGATTTATCTGATTAGGGTCTGATACATTCAAATTTCCTTCGGGTTTTTCGGTTGTAATCTTTCCAAGCATAACGCCGCGGGTACGTAAAACTTTTGTCAGCTCACGTGTATCTATGCCGTAAATCCCCGGGATGTTATTTTCATTAAGCCAATAGTGCAGGGAATAGCTTGCATCAAAATGGCTGTAATTAAAGCTGTAATCAGAAATTACAACTCCCCGTACCTGGATTTTCCCTGATTCAAATCCATTTTGTAAAGCGCCATTTCTATCATCATAAGAAAATTGAGGAACGCCGTAATTTCCTATGAGTGGATAAGTAAACACAAGTATTTGCCCTGAATAAGACGGGTCCGTAAGGGACTCCGGGTAGCCTGTCATTCCTGTTGTAAAAACAACCTCACCCTCAGCTTCCGAAAATTTGCCAAATGAGTAACCTTCGAACACACTTCCATTTTCTAAGCGTAGGTATACTTTATGCTTATTGGTCAAATTTACAGAAATTTTCAGAGAATTTGTTTACTGAGGCTACTAGGTTAGATACGAATATATACAAATTATGGATAGGAAAAAGTTTATAAATTTATCTCTATTTGTGTGTTTATTATTATTGTAAAACTTGACAGTTAGACCTGTCAGTTTTAAAAACCTGACGGGTCTATTTTTTAGGATTAGAAATGTAGGACGTAAATTATTATTTTTGTAAAATGTGGCTTATTAAGAACTTAGTGTTTATATTGTATTCTATGTTCTGGGCCACCTTCACCCTGATAAGTGCACCGTTCAATTACCATCATAAAATCGGTTACTTCATTTTGAAATCATGGACAAAGGGTGGATTATTGTTATATGGAGTCAAGGTAAATTTAGCCGGAAGAGAAAATATTGAAAAAGGGAAAGGTCATATTTACGTTTCGAATCATTTAAGTTATCTTGATATACTGGTTCTGCTTGCAACAATTCCCGATAATATACGGATGGTGTATAAAAGAGAGATCAGCAGGATACCGATATTCGGATGGGCAATGCTTGCATGCGGGTTTATTTCAATTGACCGGACAAATATTAAAAGGGCGGTAAAGTCACTTGGCAAAGGAGCTTCAAGAATAAAAAAAGGGCTTTCAGTATTAATCTTTCCTGAAGGAACACGAAGCCGGGACGGAAAAACAGGAGAATTTAAGCGCGGAATGTTTTTGCTTGCTGAAAAATCAGGCGCA
>DASXTZ010000362.1:0-5526 GCA_036505135.1 Ignavibacteria bacterium | reverse complement strand
AATAATGACAGATGAGCAATTTATAAAAGAACTTGACAGAATTCTTGCAGAAAAAAGTATTTTAAAACATCCTTTTTACCAGAGATGGAATGAAGGAACGCTAACCATTGGCGAGCTGCAGAATTATGCTAAACAGTATTATCACTTTGTGAAACACTTTCCAATGTTTGTCAGCTCAGTTCATTCAAACTGCCTTGATACCGGTACAAGGAAAATGCTTGTTGAAAATATTGCAGATGAAGACGGGTTTAATACAGGAATTGAAGACCATCCTACTTTATGGCTTAAATTTGCGAATGCATTGGGAGTAAAAGATGGTGAATGCGAAAAGGCTGAAGCTTGCGGCGAAGTTAAAGATTCAATAGAGGGTTTCTACAAGCTCTGCAGGGATAATAATTACAGAATCGGGCTGGGTGCATTATATGGTTATGAGAAGCAGATCCCTGAAGTTTCAAAAGTAAAGATCGAAGGATTGAAAAAATTCTACGATATTGACGCTGAAGAGGCTATCAAATTTTTCACTGTCCACCGGGAGGCTGATATTTATCATAGCCGGTCAGAGCTTGATGCTTTGCTAAAAAGCTGCCAAACGGATGAAGATAAAAAAAATGTAATTAAGGCTGTAAAAAAATCAGCACGGCTTTACTGGCAGATGCTCGATGGAGTTTATGTAAATTAGCCTCACCCTTTAACCGTGCCACGACTGCTTTTAGTTGCGTTTAAAGTTGTATGTTAAAAGTCGTGGCACGGATAGGTAAAATATAGAACATTATGAATGGATGAAAAGAAATATAAGTATATAGCGGCGGGACTTATTTTCCTTGCTTCTTTTTGCATATACCTGATAACCCTTGCTCCCACAGTTTGGTTTATAGATAGCGGTGAGCTTTCGGCTGTTGCATCGACACTGGGCATAGCACATCCAACCGGCTATCCCCTTTTTACTCTTGTGGGGTTCATCTTTACCAGGCTTCCGATTTCATCAAGTGAAGTTTATAATCTTAACTTAATGAGCGCTTTTTTTTGCTCGCTCGGTTTATTTGTTTTTTATTTGCTCATTGCTTACGTTTTTTCCAAATATGACATTCCGGCTGCGCACAGGATAGATAAACAAAAAAAGGGGCCTGGGAAGAAAGCCAGCGCATCAAAGGAAGAACAGCCGCAGCCAAAAAAGGATTTTGTAATAATATTTATAGTTCCGGCGGTGGCGTCATTAATCCTGGCATTTTCTAAAACCTTCTGGGGGACGGCAAATTCAGTCGAAGTTTACCCCATACATGTTTTTTCCCTGGTTTTACTTTCGGTCCTCTTCCTCAAAGCAATTTTCAGCACAACCACAGCTCCGGCTGAGGGCTCATTCTTTCAGGAAAACAGATACTACCTGCTATTCGGATTTTTTTTGGGTTTATCATTCACAAATCACTTAACAACAATATTGCTGGCACCAGCATGCTTAACATTATTTTTCTATAAGAACCTTTATGATAAAAAGCGGCTATATAAGCTTTTGGGATGGATGGCAGTATGTTTTGTTATAGGATTATCTCTATACGTATACCTCCCCATAAAAGCTAACATGCAGCCAGCCTTTTTATGGGGTAATCCTTATAATTTTGAACGGTTCAAATGGCATGTAACAGGAAAACAGTTTTCTGTATGGATATTCAGCGCACAAGGGTCCATAGCTGCCTTTCTTCTTTTAATCGGTGCTGCAATTGGTATTGCTGTTTACGGGCTTGTAAAGAGAAAATCACTGAACCCGAACTTACATTTTTTCTTTTTTCTTATAATTTGCTTCTTAGGTTATATAATAATAAAATCCTCAAACAAAATTGTGGTTACGCAGTTTGATAAGTTCACCGGAAGCCTATGGTTAGAATACGGCACAGGATTAATACTATTTTCAATTATTGGCGTCTACTATCTTAGCAGGTTCAATATTACAATATTCTATTTTACTCTTCTGGCTTTTTTCGGATGCTTGTTTTATTCCGTTAATTATGATATAAATGATATATATTCATACTTTCTTTTATCTTATATAACACTGGCCATATGGATGGCATTTGGCCTGGTTTACGTATACCGCAGCCTGAAAGGATATTTAAATACGCAAGCTAACAAAATAATATTTAGCTTAATAATAATATTACTTGCCGTTGTACCTTTAATAACCAATTATTCCGTTAATGATGAGAGCAAAAATTATTATGTTGAAGAGATGACTATGAATATATTCAGCAACACTGAACCTAACAGCATTATTATTTCATCGCAGTGGGATTTCTGGGTATCGGCAAGCTGGTATTTTAATTACGTGAAAAATATTAGAAAAGATTTAGTTATAATCGATAGGGAACTTCTGCGCAGAAGCTGGTATTATACCTTTATTCAAAGGAACTATCCTGAAATATACAATAACTCGAAAGCTGAAATTGAACGGTTCCTCCCTGAATTGTATAAATTTGAACATGACATCCCGTATGACCAGGCAGTTATAATGAAGGCGTACGAAGATTTAATGACAAGCTTCGTGGTTAATAATCCCACAAGGAGAGCTTATACAACGTGGGAAATTGAGCAAAACAAGAATGAACCGTTTGCAAGAGATTACGGAAGAATCCCCGATGGCCTTTTATTCAGGCTGGTTAAAAGTGATGATTATAAAAAAAATACTTATACCGATTATAAGATATTTGATTTTAAATTTACAACTGTAAATAAAAACGATTATTACCATGAAACTCTGATGCTAACATATGCTATGATGTTAACTGCTTCTGCTAATTTCCTGATATCGCAAAACCGCACCGAAGATGCAAAAAAATATCTCAGCCTCGCACTTATTGCAAAGCCAAATTACCCTCAGGCGATAGAGACTAAACGAAAATATAACATCCAATAGCGCTTTTTGAAAATTACTGCTATAATATTATTAATTCTTTCACTGCCTTTATTTATTTATTCTCAAAATGACAGCCTTGTAAGGGAGTTTGAAAAAAAGGCATTACAAATTGATTCTCTTAATTATAAAGTTAAACAAATTATAATTACGGGTAATAACGTTACTAAAGATGAAATAATCTTGCGGGAGATGATACTCAAAAAAGGCAGCAGGTTCACTTTAAAAAAATATTCGGATGACCTTTTAAGTATTTATAACCTCGCATTATTTACAAAGGTTGATATAATTCCCGTGCCGGCTGGTGATAAAGAATTAGTTGTTAATGTTGACGTTAAGGAACGCTGGTTTATAATTCCCCTGCCAATCGGGGGCATAGAAGACGGTGAGCTTAAGAAAATTTGGGCAGGCATAAATTTAAGGTGGGATAATTTCCGCGGAAGAAATGAAAGGGTGAATTTTGCTTTCCGGCTTTTTTATAATCCCTCGGTGAGCTTTGGATACCAGGTGCCATGGATCGGGAAAAAGCTCCATTTGTTTGGCTCAATCGGCGGCGCCTGGTCAAGGACAAGGAACCAAAGCCTGGTGGCGCTTGGAAAGGTAAGCGGATCAAATACGCTTGACTATGATGATGATAATTTTGAAAACACTAATTACAATGGCGAGCTGACAATTGGCAAAACATTTAAGAAAAATTATTCTTTTTTTACAGACTTTAAGTATAATTATTTAAGTGTTACTAAAAATGCACCGGGCAGAACACTTTCTCCCGACGGTGAAGACCAATATTTAACTTTTGGAGGAGGATTTATTTATGATTCGCGCAATATAATAGAATATTCAACAAGAGGTGACTATTTCAGGGCGGATTATCACAGGTTTGGGTTCATAGATAAAGAAATCAACTTTGGAAGATTTAGCCTTGAAAACCAAAGCTTCATTCCGATTCCAATTACAGGAGATTATTTTTTAACTGTTGCTTCCCGGCTTTTTACAAATCTTGCAGCAGGTGCAATAATACCTTATTACAGCCATGAATACCTTGGATACAGCGAAGATTATGTACGCGGATGGAAAGGCAAAGCATTCGAAGGTGAAGATGTTTTTACTATTTATAATGAGCTTAGAATTCCTATTCTTAAACCGCGTTATATTAAGGCAAAGGATATAATGGTTATGAAGGATATGCCGATAATTAAAAATCTTGATTTAAGGCACGGCCTTTATGCAACTATTATATACGATATCGGAACTGTGTGGTATAAAAATGAAAATATCTTTAAGAAAAGATTTATAAGCGGAGTGGGGATTGGTATTAATATAATAGCTCCGTTTGGCTATGTTTTAAGAGCAGACTGGGTTGCAAGAATCGACAGGCCGGTTATTGGCCAAATAGGATTAAGCCTCAGCGCAAAATTTTGATGAAGCAGTTATTTAGTTAATCAGTTAATCTGCAAAATGATTCAGCATGGAACATTATTACACACCTCCTAAGTACATATCAGAATCTAATCTAACAATTACCAATGATGAAGTTAAACATTTATCAAAAGTACTCCGGAAAGAATCGGGAAGCGAAATATTTGTAACAGACGGGATTGGAAATTTATACAAATGCGTAATTTCCGCCATTAAGAAGAACGAGATAATTTGTACTATTACAGGTAAACAAAACAATATAAACGAATCTCCCATTAAATTAACAGCGTATATTTCTCTTCTAAAAAATCCTTCACGGTTCGAATTTGCCATAGAGAAGCTGACCGAGCTTGGTGTATATGAAATTCAGCCGCTTATAACGGATAGAGTCATATCAAAGAAAAAAGATAAATCAGGCAGGTGGCAATCGATTGCATTAAGCGCCATGAAACAATCACAAAGGTGCCGGCTTCCACAGGTAAATCGTCCTGTTGATTTTGAAGATGCTATAAAATCATGCAAAAGTATTATGAAATTGATAGCACATGAAAAAAGCCTCACCCCCCTGCCTGCGCCAATGCTTTGGCAGGCAGGCCAGCCCCCTCTCCACCCCCGACAGAATCACTCGAGGGCAGGCATTGAGAGGGGGAGCAAAAGCATACAAAGCATTTCTTTGTTCATCGGGCCGGAGGGCGGTTTTTCTGATGAAGAAATTAAATTAGCAAATGATTACGGTTTTCAATTGTTATCACTTGGAAATAGGAAATACAGAAGCGAAACAGCGGCAATAGCTGCAGCAGCACTTATATTAATTAACATTGAAAATTAGCACTATAGAACCTATATTTGAGCTTAAATTTATTAAAATCAGTATAAAATTATGCCGGAAGTCCTGCTAGATGTCCAAAACCTCAAGAAATATTTCCCTATAAAAACGGGAATATTTTCCAAAACTATAGGTTATGTAAAAGCCGTTGATGATGTTTCATTCCAGATCAAAAAAGGTGAAACACTTGGCCTGGTAGGAGAATCGGGATGCGGCAAGACTACAATTGGCAGAAGCTTACTCAGATTAATAGAACCCACAGCCGGAAAAGTAATTTTTGAAGGTAAAGATGTTACTGAGATGAAGACCGAAGAGCTAAAGAGAGTCCGCAAGGATATGCAGATAATATTCCAGGACCCTTATTCGTCATTAAATCCCC
>DASXTZ010000361.1:0-2233 GCA_036505135.1 Ignavibacteria bacterium | reverse complement strand
ATCATACCAGACCGCTGTCAGAAGGTCATAAGTGCCCGGCTGAATTGAGCACGGGATTGTAAATGATCTGTTATAGCTTCCTGTTCCCTGGTTGAATGTAAGCTTTACATCATGCGAAGGATCGGAAATCCAATTAGTTGTGCCCACGGGGGCAATCGAAGCTCCAAGCATTAAGCTTACAGTACTGGTTGCATTTATTGAATTTGTTATTGTAATTGTTGAACATGGATTGGTTGCCTGAGGCAAACATGAAGAAGAGATCATTGTTGCTGTTATACCCAGGTAAACTGTCCAGTTCTGCGGAGATACGTTATAGTAATGATTCAGTATTTGCTGCCACGTTTTGTTTCCGTATGAGTGCGGCGGGCCCGGACTGCATGGACTGGAAGTATATACCAATGTACCTGTGGCCCATCGAACCGTTCCCCACTGGCATAAACCTCTTCCGTGTCCGTTAGGAGTTCCGTTGGTACAAACAGGGTCAAAAATGCATGGCCATGATGAACCTGTACCTGAATAACCATTCCCGCATCCTTTATTATTGTTTTCTGCCGAATATTCAGATCGGACAACGCCGCCTGAATTGACAAGAATGTTTCTGAATGTATTATCAACCGCGTTATTGGTATTATTTGATGTTACATTTCCCATATACTGGCAATATGTATTATCGCAAATATCATACAATGAGGGGTTAATCGGATTATAAACATAATAAACACCATAGGTTCTCACCGCAACCGCGCAAGCCTGTAATGAGTTCATACCGCCGCTTATATTCCCCCAGCAGGAGTATATTTCAGCCGGAAGAACGTATTTGCAATATGTTTCGATTGAATAAACTTGTGCATAACTGCAGTTAGTTCCGGTGCAATTTCTGCCAACTCTGATATTTACAGGCAATACAAAACCTGAGACAGGCGGATTCAGCAATGGTTCCTTATTATTGCATTCGTCGCAAACGGGTTCGGTTAATTTGTTATTTTGTATAAATACCTGGGATTTTTCTTTTTTCAGCCTTACAGTAAATATGAAATCGGTATTTGGAAATAATTCAAAGTCTTTATACTCCTCAACACTGTATCCGGCTTTGTTAAAGGTAAGATTAACAAAGCTTCTTTTTTCACAAACAGCCTGTAAATAAAATTCAAAATAACCGTTTGCATTTGTAGAGGCATTGGAATTCGATTCATCTTTTACAATTACCGAATTAAGCGGCTCTCCTGTTTCATCATCTACTACATAACCTAATAAAAAAGAAGCATTATCTTTCATGAGACTTTTTATTCTGTCAGTTTTTAATAAAGGATTTTTAACAACAGGGTCTAAATAGATATCATACTTAATGTCTTTTCCTTCAATAGAAAAATAAGATTCACAGGCTGAGTATCCTTCCTTCCTGACTGAGAGCAAGTATTTGCCTTCCGTTAAATTTACCGCATAATAATTATCAACTTTGTTTTTAAGGTCAATGGATACTTCTCTGTTAATATTGCTGATTTGGATTTGCTCCGGAACTAATGAATATCCGGTTTCACTTGACAGGATTTTCAGTTCAACTTTATTAGATTGCGGGTAAACATTACCAAATAATATGATGGTAAAAAGAAATGTAAAAACCTGTTTCATGCCATTGCTAATTTAATAAATAAAATATAATTATGACAGTTATTTAAAGTGTTAGATTATATAATCAGATAAACCTTTCACTTTAATCTTTCCCCAATTTTTCGTATTTTTATAAATCTCATCAGAATTCGCATATAACTTTACCATAAATTATTGTTTTTATAAAGATTTTAGTTTTTTATTAATTATTTTTTAGGAGAGGTATAATTTAGAATGAAAAAGGTCGGAATATTGTTTGGTCAGGAAAATACATTCCCGCAGGCTTTTGTTGATAGGGTAAACAAAAAGGCCCGCGAAATGAATGCAGATATATCTGCTGAGTTCGTTAAAATTGATAAGGTGATTCAGGGTAAGCCAACTGGATATGCAGTAATTATAGATAGAATTTCACAGGATGTTCCTTTTTACCGCGCCTATCTGAAAAATGCTGCGGTATCCGGAGCGGCTGTTATCAATAATCCTTTCTGGTGGAGCGCTGATGAAAAATTTTTTAATAATGCTTTGATGACAAAAATTGGCGTGCCTGTTCCCAAAACTGTTCTCCTTCCTTCTAACAACATGCCGCCGGATACAAATCAAAATTCATTTCGCAATCTTGAATTCC
>DASXTZ010000360.1:0-8453 GCA_036505135.1 Ignavibacteria bacterium | reverse complement strand
TCTGAGCTTAAAATAATTCCCCTCACTGTTGCAAAACTGTATCCAACAATATTCGCTTTAATGTAATAGCTGCCATAAGGAATATTTTCAAAGGAAAATTTTCCTTCCTTATCAGTAGAGGTTCCTTTAACTAATGCTGTGTCCTTTGAGTTGTAAAGAGTTACATCGGCAGATTCAATCGGTGTTTTCGCAGATTTATCAACAACTGTTCCTGTTATGGAGCCTGTGGAATTTTGAGAATAGGTGAAATTTACGCAAAAAAAGAGGACTGCAATTAAAAAAAGCTTTAATTTCATAATCTGTTACCCGGATGGATGAATTTTCAAAAATTAACGCAATATAATACTATTAGATGAAAAAATACCAGCAAAGGTTTCAAAATGCTTCTTTAAAATTGCTTTATTTGAAAGATTTCAGTGAGCAAAAAAGTAAATAAATTTTGAGCAATATATTTATATTATTTAGCGGCTGTCCTTGTCCTTGATTTGATGAAGTTATAAATAATTCCCGTGAAAACTGCTATACTTATTGTTAAAACAACGTACTCCGCATTAAAATCAGGTTCTTTACCTTTTATAATATCATGCAATGCGAGCCAGTCTAAAGCCAAGAATATAAATACAAACACTATGATTATTATTTTTTTCATATATTATTGTTCACATAACTGCTAATATATTTGTTAAAAAACTAACCCAAAAGGTCAATTTCATTTAACTATTATATTATTTAAATTTGTTCTTAGATTCTCATATAAAGGGGAAAATGCACAATCAGACGAAACAACCGGTACTCGGACTAAAAAATTTTGCAGGAAAAGTGATTGATTATGCGGGCATATATCCCCCCGCAAATCTTGACCTTGCACAGGCCTTTCATAATTATCTTTTTTACCGGCTGGGTGAGAATAAATGGATGCTGAATAAATTTGTTATTCCGGCAAAGAAGCTGGCAGACCTAACTAAAATAATAAAAGAAGTTAAAATAGATGCTCCCGTTTCGCTTTCAATCATAGGGTCAGGCGGCGATACAATTACACATTTCAATAAAGGGCTTTCTGATGATGTTAAAAAAATAAATGATTTCTTAAAACATAATAATAGCTTTGCAAGCGTTGATGTTTATGAAGTTCGCCTGCCTGTTGAAGTTCTCGAGCAGGAAGAAGCGGATGACATGCTTGACCTGATGATATCTTCTTCCGGTGAGCTTGATGCGGCAATGGAAAAAGAAGTCCCTGTGTTTTACGAAGCGGCCCTGGATGAAAAATATGAAGCCACGATATTAAAGGTTGTTGAAAATATTGCAAGCCTTAACAACCGCTCGGGCTACAAGTTAAGAACAGGCGGCACTGAAGCTTCTGCGTTTCCAACAAATGAGCAGATTGCATTTGCAATTATGACCTGTTGCGAATTTAACGTCCCGATGAAATGCACAGCCGGAATGCATCATCCGGTAAGACATTTTAATGAAGAAGTAAATTGTTATATGCATGGATTCTTAAACGTATTCGGTGCGGGAATACTTGCCTATGCCAGTAACCTTGATGAAATGGAAATTCTGGAAGTATTGAATGATGAAGACCCTGATGAATTTATGTTCGAGGAAAACGGATTTGAATGGAACGATATTGAAGTGACAAATGAAGAAATTCGCCAGGCGCGCAGCAGCCTTATGGTTTCATTTGGAAGCTGCAGCTTTGATGAGCCTGTGAATGATTTGAAAGTAATTGGATTGCTTTAGGATTATATGAAGTCTTTTATTCCCGTACCTCGAGAATCACACTTTCCAATTCAAAATTTACCTTATGGTGTATTCAAGCTTAAAATTGGCAGTGACCCCGCAGTTGGAGCAGCCATTGGTGATTATGTACTTGACCTTTCTGTGCTTGAACATAAAGGGTTATTTAAAAAAACCAATCTTGGCGAAACCATTGTATTTAACAATGGTTCTCTCAATAATTTTATGTCAGCAGGACGTGATACATGGAAACAGGTTAGGGTTGTTTTGCAGACAATTTTAGGTGATGATAATCCGTTATTACGCGATAATGAAGACCTGAGAAGAATTGCACTCATTCCAATGAGTGACGTTACAATGTGTTTGCCCGTTGAAATTGGAGATTATACTGATTTTTACTCTTCCAAAGAACATGCAACGAACGTAGGTACAATGTTCCGCGGAAAGGAAAATGCATTAATGCCAAACTGGGTGCATATGCCGATAGCTTATCATGGAAGGTCAAGCTCTATAATCATAAGCGGTACAAATATCACAAGGCCGAAAGGACAAACTAAAGCTCCTCATGCTGCTGCACCTTCATTTGGCCTCACAAAGATGCTCGATTTCGAGCTTGAAATGGGATTCTTAATCGGGATTCCAAACGAGCTTGGTAAACCTATACCAATTGATAAAACTTATGACCATATTTTCGGCATGGTGCTGGTTAATGACTGGAGTGCAAGAGATATTCAGACATGGGAGTATCAGCCATTAGGTCCGTTCCTTGCAAAAAATTTTGCTACCTCAATTTCACCATGGGTCGTTACTATGGAAGCTTTAGAACCTTTCAGATGCGCCGGGCCGGTTCAGGACCCCGAGCCAATGGAGTATTTACTATCAAAAGGAAATTGGTCTTTTGACATCAAGCTTGATGTTTCATTAAAAACTGAAAAACAAAAAGAGGCAGTTACAATTTCCCGATCAAACTTTAAGTATATGTACTGGAATATCTGTCAGCAGCTTGCACATCACACTGTAAACGGCTGCAATGTAAAGACGGGCGATATGATGGCTTCGGGGACGATAAGCGGCCCGGCAAAAGATTCATACGGCTCAATGCTTGAGCTTACCTGGGCCGGGGAAAACCCCGTTAAGCTTCCCTCCGGCGAAGAGCGTAAGTTCCTGCAGGATGGTGATGAGCTTGCCATAAAAGGCTATTGTGAAGGAGATGGCTTTAAAATAGGATTCGGAGAGGTATCGGGGAAAATAAAACCCGCTATATGAATATGCATACCATGTCATTCCCGCGAAAGCGGGAATCCAGTGATGGTAATTTAGTTACTGTTATTTTGGACTCTTTACTTCACTCGGAATTACATTCTTAAGAAATATGAATATCGAATACATACTATATCCGCTCGTTGTAATTTTCCTACTTATATTCATTATAGCAATTGGTGTTTTTATTTATAATTACTACAGAAAGTGATTTGAATCCAAATGAGTATCATATATCAGTCTCACGCACAGCACGCTATTTTACCCTTGGCGAGCTAAATCAAAATACAAAAGATATATGGATTGTAATTCACGGGCATAGGCATCTTGCGGGCAAGTTTATCATGCTGTTTAAAGAACTGGCCGAAGAAGGTTCTTTTATTATTGCCCCTGAAGGTTTAATGCGCTTGTACATAAAAGGTGAAAATGGTGATGTGGGCGCTTCGTGGATGACAAAAGAGGACAGGGAAAGTGATATTAAAGATTATGTCAATTACCTTGATAAGCTTTATTCTGAAATTATAGAGCTGGCCCGGAGAAACTTCTCGTTAAAAGTTAATGCTCTTGGATTTTCGCAGGGAGTTGCAACTCTTTCCCGATGGCTGGCTTTGGGTAAATCAAAAATTGATAAGGCTGTGTTCTGGACAGGCACGCTTGCGCATGATGTGGATTTTTCAAAAGCAGAAAATCTTAAATCTACCGATATTACGTTAGTCTTCGCAGATAACGATCCATACTTCAAAAATGATTTCTATCAAACCCAGGAAAAGCTGTTCAAGGATGCCGGTATCAGCTTTCAAACCAAAATTTTTTCCGGCGGGCATGAAGTGAATGCAGAATTAATAAAAAGCTTAAACATTTTATAAAATTGACTCAAATCTTCTATCCTTATAAGGCAAAAATCCAATTTCCCCTCATTTTTAGATTAAAACTCAAAAATATGACATAAATCATAAATTAACATTGCTGTTTTTGCTAATTTTGTATAGTAAAAATTAACTCCTTCTCCTTTGGAGAGTGAGGGGGTAAGGCTGTATGTTTAAAACTATAATTGAACCATTTAAAATAAAAGAAGTTGAGCCGATATTTTTAACAACTGAGGAAGAACGCAAGGCTCACTTAAAGCAAGCATATTATAATCCTTTCAAGCTGCACTCTGACCATGTGATAATAGACCTGTTAACTGATAGCGGAACCTCGGCTATGAGCTCACGTCAATGGGCGGCGATGATGGAAGGCGATGAAGCATACGCGGGTTCCAAAAGCTGGTACAGGCTGGAATCTGTAATTAAAGATTTGACGGGATATGAATATATTCTCCCAACTCATCAGGGGAGGGCAGGTGAGAGAATTCTTTATGGCTATCTTGGAGGAAAGGGGAAAGTTTTTATCAGTAACACACATTTTGATACAACTCGCGCTAATATAGAATTTTCCGGAGCGGAGGCATATGATATACCCGTTGAAGAGGCGAAACACCCGATGCTTGAATATCCCTTCAAAGGTAATATGAATACAAATGAACTGGAGGGGCTGATAAAAAAATTTGGCTCTGAAAATATTGGCGGCGTAATTCTAACAGTAACCAACAATAGCGGCGGCGGGCAGCCCGTTAGCATGGAAAACGCAAAACAGGTAAGCCGGATATGTAAAAAATATGATGTGTGGTTCTTCCTTGATTGCTGCAGGATTGCAGAAAATTCTTATTACATCAACCACCGTGAAAAAGGTTATGAAAATAAATCATATAAAGAAATAGCGCAGGAAATGTTTTCACTGGCCGATGGCGCTGTAATGAGCGCAAAAAAAGACGGACTTGTTAACATGGGGGGATTCCTGGCCATAAAAGATAAAGAGCTGGCTGATGCGTGCACCAATCTCCTTATTATTACAGAAGGATTTTCAACCTACGGGGGACTTTCCGGCAGAAGCATGGAAGCCATTGCAGTTGGACTTGAGGAAGTATTTGACCCCGATTATTTAAGATACAGAATCCGCAGCACCGAATACCTGGGTGAGAAGCTTTACAAAATGGGTATTCCGCTAATCTGGCCGATCGGCGGCCATGCCGTATATATTGATGCCAAAGCATTTTACCCGCATATACCGGTTGAACAATATCCGGGGCAGGCGCTTGTGTGTGAGCTTTATATTGCAGGCGGGATAAGGTCTGTTGAAATCGGCTCGGTTATGTTTGGAAAGTATGATGAAAAAGGAAAATTAATTCCTGCTCCAAATGAGCTTGTGAGGCTTGCAATTCCCCGCCGTGTTTACACGCAAAGCCATATTGAATATGTTATTGAAGTATTTGCTAAGTTGCTTGATGGAAAAGAAAAAGTGAAAGGCATGAAAATATTAGAAGAGCCGAAGTTTTTAAGGCATTTTACAGCTAAGTTTGTACCCGTTTGATTGTCATGGCTCGCGCTTCGCTGTTCCCGCGAAGGCGGGAATCCAGACATTATTTTCATTAGATGAGATTTTTTCAAAATTTTTTAGAAATTTCCCTAATCAATTTTCGTTTAAACGTTATTACAAAAACCAAATAATAGATTCCCGCTTTCGCGGGAATGACACTAAGAAGCTAATCCTTTCAATCCTTCATATCCTTCCGTATAAACAGCCCATGGAACATCAGGATAGATTTTCATCGGGTCATCCGCATCAACTTTTACCGCAATAAAACATCCGGGCTGGATTAGATTAAACTTCAATGTGTCAACAAACCACGCGGCACTGGCATTGTAAGGTTTAACAGGGTCTATAATTTCAAAATCAAAATAAATAATTCTTTTAATATCGCCCCCCGTAGTTCCCTGCGATGAATTGATAACTTTAGCATTAAAGGGTCTGGCTTTTGCCTGTTTTTCTTTAAGTTCCTTTGCCCAGTTTGCCTGTTTCTTAAAGCCCCTTTTCATTCCCATGAAAATTATAATAATTACTACAACAGGTGTTAAGAAGCTGAGAATTAAAATTATTGTGCCGGTATCCATATCTACAATATTAAACATTTATTTATTTTAAATCTATAATTGTCAACGATTTTTCTTCTCAATTGATTAAATGAGTAGTTAAGATTATTTTCGTTAATGGCAGAAAAAGACATATGGAGTGAATGGCTGAAACATCGTCGTTTTGGCGGTAATGCCGAACACCAGGCGCAAGCTATGAAGCAATATAAACAATGGGCTCTGGAGATAGTTGATAAAGCTGAAATTTTTGAATCGGCTACTGTGCTGGATATTGGGGCAGGTGATGGATTAGTTGGCTTAACAGCTCTTGAGAAGTTAGGGGAAAAAGGAAAGTTAATTTTATCGGATATTTCTGAAGCCGCTCTTGCTATTCCAAAAGAAATTTTCAACAAAAAAGAAACTCCGGATTCAAGAGTAGAGTTTTTGATTGCTCCGGCAGAAAATCTTTCTCCGCTTAAAGAACGGACTATAGACCGCATAGTAATGCGGTCGGTCTTATTATATCTTGAAGATAAACAGCCTGCATTTAATGAAATTTTCCGGGTTCTGAAGCATGGCGGAATAGCAGTGCTATGGGAACCGGTTAACCAGCGGATGGTTGAGCTAAGAGCTGGCCTTTTCAGGGGATACAGGCTGGATAGCGAGCCGCTTCTAAGCGTCAGGCCTTTGCTTGAAAAAGTGAATGAACATTCTAGGAACGAGGTAAAGCAAAACCAAAGTACTTTAACTGGGTATAATGAACATGACCTTGTACATTTCGCTATCAAAGCCGGGTTCGAAGAGATTGAGTTAGAGTATTCTTTATCGCATTCTGCTCAAGTTCATTATTCATCCTGGGAATTTTTCTTTGACTCAGCTCCTAACCCCCATGCCAAATCACTTAGGGAGTTAATAACCGATGTTTTAACACCTGAAGAATTTACTGTAGCCCAATCAGCTTTAAAAAAAGCTATAGAACAACCCTCTGTTTCCACAAAAGCTAAAGCTATTCTGATATTGAAAAAAAATATAGGTTCTTTCATGGAAGGGGTTGTAAAATATGGAATTTCTAAAAAATGAGTTTTTGCTTGATGAATTATAAGCAACTTTCCCTTCTCAATTGAATTAAGATAGTATTAAAAGTATCTTTGCAGTTCAGCGATAACTAATTCTGAGCGTAGCGAAGAATCTTATAGCGAGAGCATGAAATTCTTCTCACCACTCACAAAATCTTTTTCTAATCTAAAAACTATTGTTAAATTTATCTAAAGAGTTAAATCCACCGCAGCAGCAGGCAGTTGAACAGATAGAAGGACCGTGCATGATTGTTGCCGGCGCCGGCAGCGGTAAAACAAGAGTACTTACTTATAAAATAGCTTATCTAATAGAAAGCGGCATCAGCCCACATGAGATTCTTGCCTTGACCTTCACCAATAAAGCCGCTAATGAAATGAAACAGCGCATTTCACGTTTGGTAGGGCCGCATTCGCAAAATATCTGGATGGGAACGTTCCATTCCATATTTGCAAGAATACTGCGGTTTGAGGCAAAATATATCGGTTTTGACAGGAATTTTTCCATTTATGATGATGATGACAGCGATAAGCTGGTGGAAACGATAATGAAGGATTTTGGTATCTCTACAGAGAACCCAAAACCACGCGCTGTAAGCAGCCATATAAAAGGACTCAAAAATAAATTAATCCTTCCTGATGATTATATCGCCTCGGTTAATCCTTTTGACAGGATAGTAATACCCGTTTACCGTGAATACCAGCAAAGGCTTTTCAAGAACAACGCAATGGATTTTGATGACCTGCTGCTGCACCCTATAGAGCTTTTCAAAAAAAATCCCGATGTACTTGCAAAGTATCAGAACAGGTTTAAATTTATTCTGGTAGATGAATACCAGGATACTAACCGCGCACAGTATGAAATTGTAAAAATGATGGGATCAATGCATGGCAATATTTCTGTTGTTGGTGATGATGCCCAAAGCATATACAGCTGGCGGGGCGCTGAAATAGAAAATATACTCCGCTTTGAATCGGATTTTGAAGGAACTAAAGTATTTAAGCTTGAGCAGAACTACCGCTCGACGAAAAATATTTTATCGGTTGCCGATGATGTAATAAAAAATAATAAGCGGCAGATCCCAAAAACCTTGTTCACAGAAAATACCGAAGGAGATAAAGTAACTTTATCAGAACTGCTAAGCGATAGAGATGAGGCAATGATGATTGTGAAATGGATAATGCATGAAATACAGCACCGCAAGCTGAATTTTAAAGATTTCGTTATCTTATACAGAACAAATGCGCAGTCACGTGTTGTAGAAGACGGGTTAAGAATAAACTCCATACCATACGTAATAGTTGGGGGAGTGAAATTTTATCAAAGGAAGGAAATTAAAGATGTCCTCGCTTACCTGAAAATTCTTGTTAATTACAGAGACGGCGAATCGATGATAAGGGTTCTTTTGCTTCGGGAAGGGATTGGGGAACAGAC
>DASXTZ010000359.1:0-4121 GCA_036505135.1 Ignavibacteria bacterium | reverse complement strand
CAAGTTTTATGAAAACTTCATATTCTCTGTCTGATAGTGTTTCGTGCAAGGGCTTTTCGGTATCAATATCATCGAGCAGAAAATTTATTAATTTTTCCTGAAGATCCTTAGTTACATATTTCCTGCCGTTTAATACTATTCTTATAGCCTTTACAAGCTCTTCGGGTGCACTTTCTTTAGTCAGATAACCCAGCGCACCGGCCTTGAATGACCTGATTGCAAACCGGTCTTCAGGATGCATGCTTAAAATCAAAACTTTGGAATTAACCCGTCTTTGTTTCAGGTCTTTTAAAATATCCAACCCGTTTTTTCCCGGAAGAGTTATATCAAGGATAATTATATCAGGTTCTCCATTTTTTAAAAGCTCAAATAAGGAATTATAATCAAAAGCTTCTCCGATTACCTTCATATCCGGTTCATCATGCAAAATTTTCTTCAGGCCTTCGCGAAGAAACAGATGGTCGTCTACTAATATAATGTTAGTTATTTTCTGTTCCATACTCATATTTAATAATAGGGATGGTAACTTTAATTTTAGTTCCTTTGCCTTTCACTCCTTCAATATCAAAAAAGCCGCCTACAAAATATGCTCTTTCTTTCATACCTACAAGTCCAAGTGACCTTCCGTTTTTGATTTCTTCACTGGTAATTCCTTTTCCATTATCCTGAATTTCCAGATTAATATTATCGGAATTATTATTGATAATAATAGTCACTTTAGATGCGCCCGCATGCCTCATTATATTTGTTAATGATTCCTGGCTTATTCTATAAATCACTGTTTGAATATTCTTGCTCAGTTCTTCATTAAACTCCATGCATTCCACTTTGCAATCTATACCTGTCCTCTTATTAAAATCATCGGCAAGCCACTCTACAGCATCCCTTAATCCAAGCTTATCCAATACATCGGGTCTTAGCTGAGAAGAAATTTTTCTTACTGTTTTTATGGTTTGGTCAGTAATATTTATCATTGATTTAAGGTTCTCCTGAAATGCTTCCCAGTCAGGATTATCTTTTGTTTTTTCAATCTTCCTGTTCAAAAAGGTTATATCCATTTTAAGTGCTGATAGCTCCTGGCCTAGTTCATCATGTATTTCCCTTGCAATATTGATCCTCTCATCTTCCCTTGCAGATTGCAGGTGTGCAGCAAGATCGCGTACCTTTTGATATGACTCTTTTAACTCATTCTCCGCTTTTAACCTTTCTGAAATATCACGGATAATAATTGTATAAAAATTTTTACCTTCAACTGTGGACTGGGAAACCGAGGCCTCAATTAAAAACTTTTCCCCATTTGTCCTTAACCCTTCTATGTTTTTACCTTTGCCAATGATTGTTGAAAGGCCGGGCAAATTATCAGATCGATTAATTTTATGCGCTTTAGCCGATACCAGCAAATCGGGAATAAATCTGGTTATTGAAAACCCAATCGCATCTTCGGAAGAACAATTAAAAATTATTTCGGCCGACTTGTTAAAAAGAACAATATCCAGGGAAGAATCGACCGTAATAATTGCATCAAGCGCCGATTCAACTATTGAATTTAGCCTCTTT
Organism: Ignavibacteria bacterium; assembly: GCA_036505135.1. Taxonomy (GTDB): domain Bacteria; phylum Bacteroidota; class Ignavibacteria; order Tepidaquicellales; family OLB5; genus DASXTZ01. Next base: position 2,564 of record DASXTZ010000359.1, on the reverse strand, counting down.
TGGCTTTCCCGCAGCGCATCGGATGCCCTTTTTGTTTCAGTTATATCGTTGGCAATTAATGTTATCTGATTGACTACGCCTTCTTTAAACTGGGGAATTGCCTGCACACGAAAAAAGGACCCCTGTCCGTATTCACCATGGCCTGTTGTATGGTAAACCGAAGGTTCGCCGCTTTCAAATACATATTCATATACCCCCCTTATTTCATCCTTCATTTTTGAATCAACGTATTCAAGTGCTGAGTGACCTAATATTTCTTGGGGATGAAGTGGTAAAGGCGCCCTGTTTGCAGATGTAATAATATATTGTCTGTTAATTGTCGTAACAAAAGATGGGGTGTTTTCAAAAAGTGATCTCCATTTCTCTTCGCTTGCATGCAATGCATTTAGCGCAATTTTTTCAGCCGTTATATCTCTTATAAAAGCGAGGGACCCTTTCTTGCCATTCACCATAAATGGAATAGCACTATACACTGTATGCATTTCAGAACTGTCCCACTTTAACATTTTAACTTCAGCTTCATTTATTCTTTCTCCTCTGTATACACTTTCAAGAAGTTCCCTCATATTCTCTTTGTATTCATTGGATATAAAATCTGCAAGCGGGCTGCCTGACATCCCTTCTTCATAATTGACAGAAAACATTTCAAGTGCAGTTTTATTAGCATAAACAATATTACCGCGATTTTCCATTATAACCGCAATAGTTGCCTGTTCTACAATTTTATGGAATAAATTCTCAAAATGAACCCTCCGCTTTTCGAGCTCAAACCTTTCAAGTGCAAATGTTATATCCTTCATTAACTGCAGCAGTAGTTTGGTAATTTCTTCCGAAAAGCGGTTCTTTTTATTGTCGTAAATGTTTAGTGTGCCAATTACCTTATCACCTATTTCAATGGGAAAAGTTGCAAATGACCTGTAACCGTATTCAAGGCTCCTGTCACGCCAGTGAGAAAGCATCATATCATTTTCAATGTCATTGCTTATATAATAAATTTTTTCGGTTAGTGAGCGGACAATTGGACCTCTTGCCCCGGATGCTTCATTGATATTAATATCCAACTTATGTACATAATCTGCATTTACTCCGGAAAAATATTTTGGTTCAACTTTCCCTGTGATTTCATCGACAAAACCAATCCAAGCGGTTTTAAATTTTCCATTTTTTACTGTAAGCTCGCAAGATCCCCTTAAAATAGTCTCCTCGTCTTTTGACCTCAATAAAAGTTCATTCATTTTAGTTAATGCAGAGTAAAGATTAGTTATATTTTCAATTTTATTTTTAAGTTCTAACCGCTCTTCATTTAATTTCATATCTGCTTTTTCACGAATTCGCAGCACATAAAAAAGTATTAAAGAAGTGATTATAGTAAATAGTATTCCTTTATATATTTCAATATTTTTAAAGGCATCTATATTATCTACAAGTAAATGAAGTCCCGTGGAGGATAGAATCACCCATGACACTGCTGCTATGGCATATAAAGCCGTAATCTTGTGGGCGCTAAATCTCTTTTTATGTAGCTTTTCGTTGTTCAAATAAATCTCTAAAACCTTAAATATTACCGCAAGGCCTATATGTGATGATTCTGCTAAAGGACTTACTTATTTTCAAACCAAGAATTACTCAAAAACTAATTTATATATTCGTGATGGAATTGGTTGTTTTGATTAACTTGATCTAATGTAAAAATAAATAAAAACTAAACAAAAGTAAATAATTAAAGAACTGAATTTAATGTATTTAATGTCAATTAAGGCAAATTTTGGGTTTATTTACACACTTTTCAAAAAGTCATATTTTACCCTCCGATTAATATTAAAAAATTGCTTTGAAATTTTAAATTCTCCTAAAATAAAAATCCTTTTATAATAAATTAAATAAATGAAAAATTAATAATTTTAGCTATATCTTTGAAACTATTAATATTTAAAGAAATGGGGTTTTTGTGAGATTTATCTTCATTGCGTTATTTCTGGTCAGAAGCATACAGGCTCAATACAGCTTACAATCAATTATTGACAGCGCAAAAAACGGGGGAACGATAATTTTAACGGCAGGAATTTATGAAGCCTCACCCACAGCTTATGCTGAAGAACTTTGCGGAAACTGCTCAAATCATCAAACTACAGTTCAGGGAACCGCAGGTTTTATCATAAAAGATAAAACTTTACAGATCAAAGGAGAAGATAAAGATAAGGTCATTCTTAAAACTAATGCCGGTTACGGAGTTCTATTTATAAACAGCATACATTCTTCAATAAGCAATCTGACTATAGCTGGAGGCATAAGAGATACATCAGGAGATGCCACCAATGGCGGTATAGTTTTGAAGTATTCAAAAGTGCGGATATTTGACTGTATAATTTCCAATGATACCACGAGGCCAAACATGAATCCTATCGTAGGAATTTGCGGAATCGTTCTTAGAGAGGGCTCTGAAGCTATTATCAGGAATAATGTTATAAGAAATAATACATGGGACGGGATTGCTCTTTATAGAGGTGCAGTAGCTTATATCATGGATAATGTTATTGAAAACGGAAGGGGTGCAGGCATTGGAA
>DASXTZ010000358.1:0-3315 GCA_036505135.1 Ignavibacteria bacterium | reverse complement strand
TTTGTCTTTTCGAAAAGACCGCCATTGATTATGCCAGGCTTCTTAGGCATACCTTTCTCATCGGTCTCTGTTGTTTTCACAATCACATAGTTTCCCATTTCAGGGCCTAAGCGCTGTGCGTTCCAGCCGAAAGCGGTTTCGTAAAATTTAACCATGCGGTCTTTATTTTCCGCAGGGATTTCAAAATGGACTACTGGGTTTGATGTTTTCATTTTTTCAGATTTAATTGGTTTATGAATATTGTTAATTATTATTTATTAATTACAGCGTTAAACAAATCACTTTCCTTCTGCTGCTGCTTCTAAAGCTTTAACATCAAGTTTTTTCATTTGAAGCAGCGCAGCCATAACTTTTTTGCCCTTTTGCGGATCTTTCATCAGCTCGCCTAATACGGCTGGAACTATCTGCCATGATAAGCCGAATTTATCTTTCAGCCAGCCGCATACACTTTCCTGCCCCCCGTCACCGGTCAGCTTATTCCAGAAATAATCCACTTCTTCCTGGTCCTTGCAGTTTACAACAAGTGATATTGATTCGTTGAATTTAAAAACAGGGCCGCCGTTTAAGGCCATAAACTCCCTGCCTTCAAGCTCAAATGTCATTGTCATAACACTTCCTGCTGGCCGACCCGCAGCTTTTGAGCTGGCTTCATCATATCGTGCTGTTGTTCCAATCTTCGAGTTTTTAAAAACTGTTGTATAAAAATTTACTGCTTCCTCAGCCTGGTTATCGAACCATAAGCACGTTGTTATTTTTTGCATTTTAGTTGCTCCTTCCAATTTTTTTCTTACTGTTATTTATTATTATTGTCATTTTGATTTTGCTTACTATAGGTGTTTTATTCTGTAGCTTAGTAAGATAACACCGTTGCTAAAGCTGTTTGTTTCTAAAAGTTTCAGGTCAAGCCTGCATTTGACGTTTTTGAATAAAGGCATTCCACTGCCTAAAATAACAGGGGCAATCCAAATCTGGTATTCATCGATTAAACCAAGCTGTATAAAAGTTGATACAATACCAACACCCCCCCACAAAATCATATCTTTACCCGTTTGCCTTTTCATTTTTGAGATTTCTTCACTAATATTGTGCTTAACCAGCCTCGAATTATTCCATTCAACTGCTGACAAAGTTCTTGAAAAGACAACTTTTGGCAATCTATTCATCCAGTTTGCAAATTCAATGTCGTTCTTTCTGGCTAATTGGTCTTCAGCAACGGCCGGCCAGTGCTTTGCCATACTCTGGTAAGTTACACGCCCCACCAAAATTGTGTCAATATCGTTTTTTTGCTCTGAAATATACCTTTCCATGTCATCATTCCAGTTTTCGAAATGCCAGTCCAGCTCTTTATTCGGACCCGCCATGAAGCCATCCAGCGTCATATGCGTTGATAACATTACTTTTCTCATTTTTATCGTCAATTTTGGTTAAATTCATCAATTAATTTAATTACTCCACAAATATACCATCCCGGTTTTAATTAGAGGGGGTGTAAAAACGGCAATCTTACGGGTTGATTACGACATGCATATTTACTAATTTTGTACATGAAACATTTATCAATTATAGTACCTGAAGGCGATTGCAGCCTGGTAAATATAGAAGGAACACACCAGATTTTTTCCGAGGTCAATTCCTATCTGGCAAGTAAAGGAAAACCCAGTTTATTTAACATTCAGCTGGTGGGGTTAAATAAAGAAGCGCGGATTAAAAAAGGCTTTTTCACCATACATCCCGATGCGGTTACAGACGATATTGAAAAAACAGACCTCATTATTATACCCGCTCCTCATGGCGATATGAAGAAATCCCTTGAATTGAACCGCGATTTTATCCCATGGCTGATAAAGCAATACAAAAGCGGAGCTGAGATTGCTAGTCTTTGCATCGGTTCATTTTTGACGGCAGCTACAGGCTTATTAAATGGAAAGAAGTGCTCAACTCATTGGATAGCTGCAAATGATTTCAGGAAAATGTTCCCCGAGGTTAACCTTGTACCAGATAAAGTTATTACGGACCAGCAGGGTATTTATTCCAGCGGCGGGGCTTATTCCGGCCTTAACCTGATTATATACCTGGTTGAAAAATATGCCGGCAGGGAAGCTGCTGTTTACTGCTCAAAGACATTTGAAATAGATATTGAACGGGGAAGCCAGTCACCATTTATTATATTCAAAGGGCAAAAAGAGCATGAGGATGACCCTGTAAAAAAGGCGCAGGAGTTTATTGAAAATAACTTCCGTGATAAAATAACCATTGACCAGCTTGCTGCAATGTTGTTTCTGAGCAGGAGGAACTTCGAGCGGAGATTTAAAAAAGCTACTTCAAATACCGTGGTTGAATATATACAACGGGTTAAGATAGAAGCTGCAAAAATGAGCCTTGAATCAGCCCGCGAAAATGTGAACGAGGTTATGTACAACGTAGGGTATACAGACCCCAAAGCATTCCGCAATATGTTCCGGCGGATTACAGGCCTTTCCCCGATAGAATACCGTAATAAATACCAGAGACAGGTGCCTTCTTTTTGAGTGCAGGCAATATGCACTCAATGCAGTTAATGTCAAAGAACAACAGGTATCTTAAATAGACATTTATTTCAGAGTTTCAGCAAGCTTATCAAAGGATTGATTCCATCCGCCACTTGCCATTTCGCACATTTCTCCTTTAGGCATGCCTGAGTGAACCAAAGTCATTTTTGTTTTACCCTCAAGCTCTTCAAACGTTACGGTTACAACCATTTCAGTCGGGAAATCTTCAGGCATCCCATAATGCGATGCGGGAACCGCATTGCCTTTTTCGTCTGCAAACGAATCAGTATAAACAATCTTTTCGGGCTTTACTATTTCTCTATATACTCCGGTTGACCAGAAATCCTTGCCGTCAGGGGAGCGCATACAGTGCAGATACTTTCCCCCTGCTCGCAGGTCCATCTTACTTGATGGTGCAGTGAAGTTTTTCGGCCCCCACCAGCGTTTAAAGTGTTCCGGCTCAGTCCATGCCTTCCATACAAGTTCCCTGGGTGCATCGAATATGCGCGTGATAACAAGCTCATTTTTTTCTGTCATGTTTTATCCTTTTAGGTTTAGTTTTATGTTTATTCTGTAGTTTTTCGAGGTATTGCTCCAAAGAATCAAGTCTTGCTGACCAGAGCTTCCGGTAATGTTCAACCCAGTCGGCTACAATCTTCAGCTTTTCTGGTTTTACCTCACAAAACCGTTCACGCCCGTGCTGTTTTACAACTACAAGCCCCGATTCGCGCAGTATTTTTACGTGCTTATAAATTGCCGCCCTGCTTACTTTAAAATTACCAGAAAC
>DASXTZ010000357.1:0-9026 GCA_036505135.1 Ignavibacteria bacterium | reverse complement strand
AAAGAGGTACGGACGCTCGTAAATGGAGTTCAAAATGCGGGGAGTTATGAGGTGGTTTGGGATGCCTCCGATTATTCAAGCGGCACTTATTTTTATAAACTTGAAACGACCGGTTTTGCTGATACCAAAAAGATGGTTGTTATTAAATAGTGAAATAGTAGTTAGTCCGGCAGTTCCTCGCACAAATAACCCGCATCACTTAAGGTCCTTTCTATCACCCTCGGCGATATCCCAGCCGCTTCAATTCGCAGGATGTTATCGATATCTTCCAGGTCAAAATTCCATCTTACAACACCTTTTGCCGAATCAAGATAAGGTGCTACTTCGTTTATTTTTTCTTTATCCGGAATGTTGGTTTTAAATACTAATACTTCCATAATAAAAATACCCTTTTGTTTATTGGATTATTGATTGTTAGCTTGCTTGGGGCGGATTATCTGTCTGCATTTTCCGTTCGCCAAAGCGGGAGAAGCATTCATTTTTGAATTTCTCTCTTTCCTCAGGGGTCATCGAAGCCATCTTTTCTTCAAATCTTCTCCGCCACATGTTTCTGTGCCACCCCCCACGATGAGGCCTTCCTCCAAATCTGCCAAACAGGAGTTTGGAAAGTATCAGCAATCCGCCGGCCTGCCAAAATGTTATTACAGGACCATGGAATATAACTGGAATAAGAGCATTCCACAAAAGCATTAGGATAAATACCGCCAAAAACAGGAACCCTATTCCCAAAGGGATTTTTAACCAAAGTTTTCTTCTCATTTTAATTAATTATTAATTTTTAAAAATTTTAATTATTCAGGAAATCTTCATAAAACTCTCTTAATCTTTCGCGCAGATATAAAACAGCATATCTTTTACGTGATATAAGTGTGTTTACCTTTTCACCTGTTGATTCAGCTATTTCATTAAAGCTCTTATCATCCAGCACATTCATTATAAATACCTCACGCTGGTTTTCGGGAAGCTCATCAAGCACTTCTTCAAGCATAGGCCACAAAGATTCGCGCAGGTAAATACTATCAGGCTCTTCATTTTCATCGCTCAAAATATCTTCAATCTGTGCACCAGTAAATTCTTTATATTCATTCAATGCATCAAGTGATTGGGGCTTAAACTTCCTGTACCAGTCAATAACTTTATTTGATGCAGCATTGAAAAGCCATGAGGCAGCTTTTTCAATCGGTTCAAACCGCATTACAGAGCTGAACTGATAGAAAACGTCCTGAATAATATCCTCTGCATCTTCGGCACGTGCAACCCTTGAGCGGACGAATTTTTTCAGTCTGCCTTCCTCTTTGCTGAATGCCTTCGCTATTGTATCATTTTGCTCTTTTACTTTATCCAACTGAATTTTATAAGCCAGCTCCATGTTCTCTTATTTAATAAGACGAACGGGACCGGAAAATATTTTATACCTGCAAAAATATGACCATATATTGAGGAAAATAAGTTAAATTGCTGTTTCTTTTAAGCAGGAACATTATTTGAAAATCAAAGTTTAATTTTTATGAAAAACTTAATAATTTCGCTTAAAATTATACTTTTATCTGTTATAGTTATAACAGCCTGCAGTAAAATGACTGAAAAAAAGCAGGAAAAGGAAAGTAACTATACATTAGGTTCCGATGAAGTAATTATAGAGGCAGGCAGTAATATGGAAAGAGAATTCGGAAAAAACTACAAGGCATGGACGCCCTCTGACGCAGATATTGAAATCGCTGATAAACAAATTGCCCGGTGTTTCGAAAACATGAAAATGGGAACTGTGAACTGGCTGCTTAACCGTAAACCGGATGGTTACAATAAGCAATTTATCGGAGCAATTAACGATAAGGGTGAAAAAATTATCTGGGTAAATTGTTTCTGCAAATCCGAAGCAAATTCATTTAAAGACTGGAAAACAAGAGTAGTTATGGTTAAAGACGGAGGCAACTGTTTCTTTAATCTTAAGGTAAATGTCGATAAGAATGAATATTATGATATCTTTGTTAATGGTGATGCTTAAATCACCGCTTCAGTTTCAATTTCAACAAGCATATCGGGATCAATAAAGTTTTTTACCTCTATTATCATGCAGCATGGCTTTATTTTACCAAAGAATTCTGCGTGAGCCCTGCCTATTTCCTCCCATTTTGTAATATCTGTTACATAAATCCGGTTGATTATAACATCCTCAAGTCTGGCTTCTGCTCTCCTTAAATAACCCTCAATTTTTTGGAATACATATTTTGTTTGAACGTATGTATCATTTTTGCCCACTATATTACTGTTTTCATCAATTGCCGTTGTGCCTCCCACTATAATACGATTGCCAGCCTTAACAACGCGGGAGTAGCCTACAATATCTTCCCACTTTGCACCACTTGAAAATTTTTCTATGTTAACCATTTTTATATTCTTAAATTTATGAAACTTTACCTTTAAAATTATTGCTTAAATACATATAATGCAATTGTTCTCTCTGAATCTAAAACAATCATATGCAAAAGATTTTCTTTTTTGTCCTCATTATTTTCATGCCTTCTTATTCTTATTCACAGCAGAGTGAAAGTTACCAATTCCGCGTAAACCTTACAAGGGCTAACGGTAATAAATTAAGTGTAGAACTGGTAACACCAAAAATTTCTGGTGATACGGCATTTTACAGGTTTCCTGCCATGGTGCCCGGCACTTATGCAGTATATGATTTTGGAAGATACATTAGTGATTTTTATGCATACGATATAAACGGCAATAAGCTTTCTGTAACGAAACCTGATGTTAATACCTGGGCTGTAGCTAATGGATCGAAATTATATAAAATTACATATGATGTATCAGGCACATTCAAGATTAGAGATTCAAACACAGTTTTTGAACCGGTAGGAACTAATATCCAGCCTGATACAAATTTTGTCATAAACAACCAAGGATTTTTCGGCTACTTCAATGGATATGTCAGTCACAATTATAATATAACTTTTACTAAGCCCGCAGGATTTTACGGAGCCACTAGCCTTACAGCTTTGTCAAGAACAAATGACGAAGAAACATTTACCGCACCGGATTATCATTACCTTGTAGATAATCCTATAATGTTTACAGTTCCCGATACTGCTTCAATAGGGTTCAATGAAGCAAATGTAATGATATCGGTTTACTCACCGGGGAAAGTAATGAATGCAGATGATATTGCATCAAGTATTAAAAAATTACTCACAGCGATAAGGGAATACCTTGGGGGAAGGCTCCCAACGGATAAATACACATTTCTTTTTTATTTTACGGATAAAAACGGAGTATCGGGTGCAAGCGGAGCGCTGGAACATAACCAGTCATCAATGTATTTTTTGCGCGATATCCCAAAAGAAGCTAAAAGCTTTACACTCGCGCAGTTTGAATCAATTGTTGCACATGAATTTATGCATATTGTAACGCCTCTTAACCTCCACTCAGAAGAAATTGGCAATTTCGATTTCAATAATCCTGTTATGTCTCAGCATCTTTGGCTGTACGAAGGCGAAACCGAATACTCCGCTCATTATATTCAGTTAAGGCAGGGCCTCATAACGTTAAATGATTATGTCGAAGAGATAAACAGAGAGCTTAAAGCATCATCAAGATTTAATGACACACTTCCATTTACTGAATTAAGCAAGGGCGCACTTGATATTTACAAAGGGCAATACATAAACGTTTATCAAAAGGGGGCGCTTATTAACTTATGTCTTGATGTCCTGATAAGAGATGAATCCGATGGAAGGCAGGGCTTAAAGGATATTATTCAGACGCTGCTTGAAAAATACGGCAAAGACCGCTCATTTAAGGATGAAGAATTATTTGGTGAAATTACATCATTGACAAGCCCTAAGATAGCAGAATTTTTTTCAAGGTATGTAGCAGGAAGCGAGCGGCTTCCATTTAAGGAAATTCTTGACAAAATAGGACTTAATGCAGAAATAAAGCCATACCAAACATTAGAACTTGGACAGACGAGGCTGGGATTTAACCCTGAAACCAGAAGGCTGAAATTTATGACCATTGACCAGAACAATGAACTTGCAAAATCACTGGGTGTCAAAGTTGACGATGAGCTTCTTTCTGTTAATAGTAAGGAAATAAATTTTTCAAAAATTATGGATGTATTCGGCTCGCTAGAAAACCCATCAAAAGTTGGAGATAAATTCGAAATGGAGGTAGCAAGACCCGACGGAAAAGGAAAATTCGAAAATTTAAAACTAAAAGGAAAAATTACAAAAACTAAAACGGCTTATGACAGAAAAGTATCTGTTATTGATAATCCTACCGAAAGGCAGCTTATGATAAGAAACGCATGGCTAGGTAAATAAATGGATCAGGAAAACATTTTATGTACATACTGCGATATAACGTTATAAAGGAGACTAAACGTCACCACAGTAACAATTGCTTTAACCAGAGTAACTGATTTTTTGCCGGGGAAAAAAGATACATATGCCCACACAAAATAAACAAGCGAAACCAACAAATATATAAAAATCAACCACTGGTCAACTGCATCGCTTGCAATTATCAGTGAAGGCATGACGGCTATTGTATGCACAAGGATAACCTGCGATAGAAGATACGTATTGAGTACAAGATTTTCTGCGTAATTGTAGCCGGATTTTCTGAAAATAAGCCATGAAACGAGCGCAGCAAGCGGAATGCTTAAGAAAAGCTGTGTTTTATAATTTTTATGGTTAAAGTATTCTTCTTCAACTATGTCATCTATTTTTGAATCCTTTGGAAAAGCCGGCTCGAATGGAAGCCCTAGCCTGCTGTAATTCAAAATGAAAAATGCGCTTAAAGTTACAACTACAATAAGGTATTTTATAGGGCTGAAATATTTCTTCCTTTTGCCTGAAATGTATTCTTTAGCAATATATGCAGGCTTAATAAATAATAGCCTCACCGCATGAAATATACCATGTTCGGTGTGTAAATACATCCCAGAAATTAAGCAAAAGCTCCTTTACATTAAGTCTTTCAATAGCAGCCGGCTGTCCGCAGTAAGCGCAGTATTTATCCGTTGCCTTATGACCGCAATTTTTACAAATCATAGATTCAAAAATAATGATAAGATATGTAACTTATCAAAATCATAAATCCCCCTTAATCTCCCTTTTAAAGGGGACTTTGAGCAATATTCAACAAATCATGAACTCATATCGTTAATTTAAATCCTTTAATAATTTTATTTGGGGGGTTTAAAAAATGTTAAGAACAACGTAACAGCAAATTATATGCCAAAAAGTGTCTTTTAAATCCCTTTTAAATAATTTCCTTGTTGTATATAATATGCTAATGAAATTAAAGAAAATCGCTTATTCATTTATTTTTTATTTTTTTCTTTTTGCTTTTTACTCTGCAGCGCAGTCTCTATATATGCCCCTTGAGTTCCGCAATGCTTACGAGGAAGGAACTCGCTCACCTGATGGCAAACCAGGTGCGGATTACTGGCAGAATAAATCTGTTTATAACATCGATGCAACTATAATTCCTTCAACAAGAATGGTTAAAGGAAGTGAAAATATTGTTTACTTCAATAATTCGCCTGACACACTTGATAGAATAGTTATACGCCTCTACCAGAATATCAATCGTCCGGGGATTGCACGTGACTTCGCTTACGATGACAAATATTTCACCAAAGGTGTTGAAATAAAATCTCTTAACATTAACAACAAAGAGGTAAACATGAGCGATACAATTGTAGAAGAATCGGGAACTAATTTGATTATAAAGGGGCAATCAATAAAACCGGATGAAAAAACAAAAATAAATATAGGATGGGAATTTGAAATCTCAAAAAATACTATCCGTATGGGTGCTTATGATACCGCTGTTTTTTTTATAGCTTACTGGTATCCGCAAATTGCAGTATATGACGATATTGATGGGTGGGACGTGGTACAATACACAGGCAATGCAGAGTTTTACAATGACTTTAACGACTATGATGTCAATATAACTGTTCCTAATGACTTTGGCATATGGGCAACGGGTGAACTTATGAACCCGGCGCAGATACTTGCATCACCTGTTTATTTACGTTATCAAAAAGCACGGGAATCAATCTCGGTAATAAATATCATATCAGCTTCAGATTATACTGAAAATAATCCCATATTTAACGATAACAACAAAACCAATACATGGCACTTTAAAGCCGAAGGTGTGCCTGATTTCACATTCGGATTAAGCGACCACTACCTGTGGGACGGCAAAATTGTTAACGATGGCGAAAAAAATGTTCTCGTAAGCGCAGCTTATGATGCGGGCTGGTTACAGTTCTATGACGTTTGCAATGTTGCAGCGCGCACTGTTGATATGATGTCACACCAGCTCCCAGGTCTGCCATTCCCCTTTCCTAAGATAACAGTATTTGACGGCGGAGGAGGGATGGAATCCCCTATGATGGTTAATCAAGCCGCGGGTAACGAGCGCATCTGGATGGTATATGTTACTGTACATGAGGTTGCTCATTCATATTTCCCTTTTTACATGGGTATCAACGAACGTAAGTATGCATGGATGGATGAAGGGTGGGCGCAGATGCTTTCAGAATATATTCAGTTTGATATAGATACTGCAATTGATTTCAGACAGCGTAATGTAAAACGTTATTTAGACTTGGCAGGGCAGTTTGAGGATGTCCCCCCAATGACTCCCTCATACATGGTAAGCGGCGCAGCATATGGCAGCGCTTCTTATTTTCGTCCTGCAGCTGCTTACAATATATTAATGGATATGTTTAATAATAAAACAAGCGGGCTTTTCAATGCCGCACTGCGGGAGTATATAAGCCGCTGGCATGGTAAACACCCCACCCCGTACGATTTCTTCTTCACATTTGAAGATATGTCTTCACAGGACCTTGACTGGTTCTTTCAGCCCTGGTTCTGCGAGGCAGCTTATCCCGACCTTGCCATAGACAGCGTTAACATACAAAATGATAAGATCAGAATTCTTGTGGACAAAATTGGTGAGCTCCCCGTTCCTGTTTCGATTGAAATAAATGCATCAGACGGTTCTGTTATGAACATTTACAAGACAGCGGATGTATGGAAAAACGATGCAGGAGAGATGTGGCTCGAAGAAAACCTGAATGGAAAAAATGTTAAATTACTAACCCTTGGGAATAAATATATACCCGACGCAGATAAAACAAATAATGAATGGATAGCAAAATAATAGTTTGGAAAGTTTTTTATTCCCCCACGGAGAAGATAAGACTGTCTGCCGAGCTGCGTTCTATTAAGCTTCTTGCATTTCTTATTCTATGGTAAACATGCATATTTACATGAACTAAAAAGGATATTCTTACAATGAAAAACACACTTTTCTTTATAATATTGGCACTTCTTGCAGAATATTTCATAAATGGCTGTGGGAGATAATATAGTAAAAAAAGATGGCGGCAATACAATAGATACCAATATTCTTTTTACTGATGAGTTCGGAAATATACTTGGAGGCGACACCACAGACTGGTGCATAGATACAACCGGGGCATAATATGAAAATACATTTCGTGAGGTGTGTATAACATCGAAGCTGCATTCATCCTCAACAGGGTGTAACTTTTGCGGAGATATAAAGTTTGCAATACCTTAATAATTTTGCTCATTCGTTTTTGCATTATCAGTGAGTATCTAACATATCTGCGTCATCAGCGTTCTATTAGCTTTCTGATTCTTAGCGGTCTTCCATCTCTTTAGCTTTTGCCATTAGCCAGTCACGCTCAAGAACATTGGTATTTTTATTAAGCTCAACTATTACTTTTGTCAGCTCATTTTCATTCGGTTTTAATTTTAGCCTTAGGAGTGCAGCGTAATATTTAACAAAGTCAACCTGACGCTGGAACCTTTGTGCCGAAAAATATTTCTCATTCTTTGCAAGATACTGCCTGTAAGAAGCATGCAGATTTTCCGCCTGGTCATACCACGAAAGCTCATAATATGACATAAGCATAACGTTGCGGATTATTACCTTAAACTGGTGATGCCTTATTGATTTTATTGCACTAAGCGTTTTTAACGCTTTCTCGAATTCTCCTTTTACAAAAAGCAGCCTTCCCGTTACGTAGCCCACTACCATATCTTTGTTATCCGGAGAAAGCTCATCTTTATATTTCCTGATAAAGCTTTCAACCCAATCAAGCTCACCCAGCTTGATAGCAGTTTGTGCAATATTGGGGAATAAGACATCATCAAAATATAAGTCTTCAGTACCCTTATAAAAATTGTTTTCAAGCGCTTGACTGTAAAGCTCGAATCTTTCCCTCAAAAAACCGGTAACTCCCGAGTATCCTTTATAAACGCAATAAGTTTGGAGTATATTGTGAAGGCTGTACATTTGGTCAACTGTTATGCCTTCTTTTATGTTAAGGAACTCTTTAAGCCTGTAATAATAATTATCGGTTTTATGTTTAAGAAGCAGAATTTCTCCCACATACAGCATTATTACCGGGACACCGGAAAACTCGTTTTCATTTTTCAAAATGTAATCTATAGCATCATCAAGAAAACCAGTGTTATACTGTATATTTAGATTTTCTTCTTTGGTAAGCAGCAGCACATAGTTTGAAAGTGTTTTTATCAAAAAGTAATTTGAAAGGGATATGTTCCCGCTTGAAATTACTTCATTTGTAAAATCCTTAAGGTTTTTATTTCTAAAACGGTTCCAGTTGGCATGGTTTTGCTTTAAGGTTTCAAAAACATGTTTATAATAATAATATTCACCGCTGTTATCCTTTAAAGCCTCAACTGACTTTTCTGTTTGCCCGAAGCTTTTAGATAACACTTTTTCAATCTTTCTTTTGTTCAGCTCATCTAACAGCATCAGGGCACCCCGTGCAGAATTGTTTTTTAAGCTAACCTGCTTCAAATATTCCTGCGTAAGGCTGAAAAGATTGAAAATTACAGTTCGCATAAAACCGTCATTATACTCTGCCTTATGGAATATTTTAGAATATACATTTTCCTTTGATACATGTTCTTCCTCAAAAGAGGGGTAATATTTCT
>DASXTZ010000356.1:0-1695 GCA_036505135.1 Ignavibacteria bacterium | reverse complement strand
ATTCTTCGTCATTCTGAACGAAGTGAAGTACAGCGAAGCGCGTAGCCATCTCATGAGAAAATACAAATATTCAACCCTGATGAGACCTTCCCCCGAGTGCTCGGGGTCAGGGTGACAAAATACCGGGAACAAAAATTCTATATCTTTTATTTAAACAGGAAGAGCTTACACATTGGTTAAAAGTATTTTAGCATTTATACTATTTTTTTTGCTTGCGGGCATCACTTTCTCACAAAAAGAAGGTGACCGCATAATTGCAATAATCGGGAACGAGGTTATCCTTGAATCCGACCTGAATTTCCAGCTTGTTACTTACCTTAGGCAGAATAATTTAACTGAAGTTAACGATAGGATAATACAAAGTGTATTCCAGAATATGGTTACCGAAAAACTTATACTGGCAAAGGCTGAACAGGATAGCATCACAGTTGGTGATGAAGAATTAACAAAGCAGGTTGATGGCAGGTTAAAACAGCTGGTTGACCAGTTTGGCTCGGAAAAAAACCTGGAAGAAGCTTATGGAATCACAATAATAAGGATAAAGAATATTCTAAGGGAACAAATTTCACAGAATATAAAAGTTGAAAGAGTAAAGCAGCAGAAATTCGGATATGGTATTTCGGTTACACGAAGCGAAGTAGAGAAATTTTACCATGATTACAAAGACAGTATCCCGCCCGTTCCCGAGACTTTTGACCTTTACCAGATAGTAAGGGTCCCAAAAATTACCGAAGAGGCCAGACAACAGGCAAGGATAAAGGCACAAGCTATTCTTGACAGCATTAGAGCAGGTACAGATTTTTCAGACCTTGCAAGGCGCAACTCAGAGGACCCGGGTTCAGCCCCGCAAGGCGGTTTGCTTGGTAAATCAAAAAAAGGCTCTTTCGTTAAAGAATTTGAGGATGCAGCTTTTTTACTTAATCCCGGACAGATTTCAGAACTTGTTGAGACTGAATTCGGATATCACATTATTAAGCTCATAGAAAAATCCGGTGATTTCATTACAGCACAGCATATTCTTGTTAAATTTCCAAGAATTGAAACTGCGGATTTTGAAGAGATCAATTTCCTGAAAAGCCTGAAGACCAAAATACTAAATGGCGAGGCTTCATTTAAGCAGCTTGCCGCTCAATACTCACAGGAACAAAAATCAGCACTCGATAGCGGATACATAGGGAAAATTGGAATCAACGACCTTGACAGCGCTGAAATAATGGTGTTAAAAGACGTTCAAGCGGGAGGAATCTCCGATCCTGTAAAAGTTGGAGACGACAGGTATTATGCGTATTACATTTATATGGTTGCCGATAGAATACCCGAACACAAAGCTACTCTTGAGGGTGACTACAAACTTCTGGAACAATTTGCCCTTAAATATAAAGAGCAGAAGATCTTATCGGAATGGATAGAAGAACTGAAAAAAACTATTTATGTTGAAATAAAGATTTAAATGTAAAACGTGAAACGTCAAACTTATTATTCCCGGAACCTCAGCGCAGCAAGCTTAATCGTAAAATGAAATGTTCGAATTTTCCACTGACTATGCAATTCTTTTTGCTTCCCTATTTTTAATAGTTTCCATTTTAATTTCAATTTTTTTTTATAGGAAAATAATTATTTCTTCATGGAAGAAATATTTGCTAATTGGCATAAGATCCATGGCATTATTTCTATTATTGATTCTCTTCGTTCAGC